>CAYPEL010000019.1:0-29497 GCA_964409635.1 uncultured Gammaproteobacteria bacterium
CGAAGCCTTGTTTTAGGGTAATTACGGCGTGGTGTAATTGTTCATAGACAAAGGGATTACCCCCCTGTTTGCGCAACGCATCGATGCGGGCCTGCAGGACCGGATCACCGGGTGAGGCGAACGGCAGTTTGTCTATCAGCACACAGGACAGGGCATCTCCGCGCACGTCAACACCTTCCCAGAAGCTGCTGGTTCCGAGTAAAACTGCATTACCCAGTTCGCGGAAACGTTCCAGTAATTCATTCCTGGGGGCGTCACCCTGCACCAGTAAAGGGAACGGACAGCTGTTGCGTAACCCTTTTGCAGCTTCATTCAACGCCCGGTAGCTGGTGAACAGAAGAAACGCCCTGCCCTTGCTGGCTGCAATCACTTCCATTGCAGTTGTCAATACAGCCGCGTTGTAACCATCACTGTTGGGCTCCGGCATGCTTTCAGGTAAATACAATAACGCATTGCGGCGGTAATCAAAGGGGCTGTCCAGTTGCAATGTTTGCGAATCCATAAGGCCAAGCCGTTTGGAGAAATGGTCAAAACGATGATTTACCGAGAGTGTGGCTGAGGTATAGATCCAGGTATCCGGTAACGCTTCGCGTTTTTCCTGAAATACCTCGGCGATATCGATGGGTGTCAGGTTTATCCGGAAAGACTGGCGGAAAGTTTCAAACCAGTGGATATGATTTTCCGGTGGTTGTTCGGTGGTCTGCATGAATTGCGACAACAAAGATAAGGCGCGCTTCCAGCAATTATCCAGACCTTTACTGCGTGACGCTGCCTTTTCCAGCAAGCGGGTTAATTCACCCAGCCGTTCACGCAGTGCTGTCAGCGCGTCTTTGAGTTTGGTATTATCGGCAATAGCTGACCAACTGGCACGTTGTTCGTATTTACCCATCGCCGCACGAACATCGCTGATGCCATTTTCAACCGCCCGGGCCAGCTCCTGTATTGCTCCTGTTGCACCCGCTTCCCGAACATATTCGGTAATACTGTCACGCGCCAGTTCCTTGAGTTGCCGGCTGCTCAAGGTAATTCCGAAGAACTGCGAAGCCGTTGCAGGTAACTGGTGCGCTTCGTCGATGATAAAGACATCGGCGGCCGGCAATAACTCGCCGAACCCACCCTCTTTCAACGCCATGTCGGCAAACAGCAGGTGGTGATTAATCACCACCAGGCCGGCTTCCGAAGCCTTTCTTCTGGCCTGCAGGACGTGACATTTGTTGTACCAGTCGCAATCCTGGCCCAGGCAGTTATCCGTGGTGGAGGTCACCTGCGGCCACAGACTGGAATCCTCCGGGACACTGGATAACTCGGCGATGTCACCGCACTGGGTACGTTCTGCCCAATCAGCAATTTTAACTAACTGGTCGATCTGTAGCCGGCTTGGCAAGCGCCCTTCGACGCGGGTTACCGACAGGCGGTGGTGGCATAAGTAATTGGAGCGTCCTTTGAGCAAGGCAATTTGCACGGAAGATTTTAACGCTTTGCGTACGGTAGGCAGGTCACGGTGAAACAATTGGTCCTGCAGGTGGCGTGTACCGGTTGAGACAATGACGCGTTGCCCAGAAAGCAGCGCGGGTACGAGATAAGCGAATGTTTTTCCAATCCCCGTACCGGCTTCAACGATCAGAGAATATTGATTATTAAACGCCTGCTCAACCGCATCGGTCATCGCCTGTTGTTCATTTCTTGCGGCAAACCCCGGCACTTCATGTGCAAGCGGGCCGTTGTCGGCTAACCAGTCAGATGCAGGCATGATAGGCGTTGAAAATATTCATTATCGAGTGCAAATAATTGCCTCTGGCTGTCTGCAGAAAAACTTAGTTTCCTGACCGGTTATCCCAGAGTTCATCATCGATTTCGCCTGCATCGCTCGTCCAAACCAGGGTGGCGATATTTTTAAACTTTGCGACAGACATTGCTCCGCGTTTTTTACGGTTGCTGCTTGTTGATTCCTGCATAGCCGTTTCCACTTGCTCGCGTTCTGCTTCGAATATCTCACTGGTCTCATAGTGATCGTCCATTATTACGAGGACAACGCTGTCCCAATCCTGGTCTATTTTAAGCTGGCCGATGCGCTGTCCCGATTTACTCTCGTTAAAAATTACCCGGCCTTTGATCTGAATACGCCAACCTTCACGACGGCCTTTTCCTAGCGCATCATAACCACCGGGTTTTTCTTTGAGCAGTTCCAGATTTAGGTATTTGGCGGCATCGTGTTCGGCAATTTCGCCACTCACGCCCGGCAGGGTTTTACCCGTTGTGCGCCGGAATTCAACCGCCAGTTTGCGTGCTTCGGCAATTAATTTTTCTACTGAATATACGCCCAAGTATTCTATTCCCGTTGTCTAGTGTGCAGCTAAAATAAATAGTACGTTGCGTTGTGTGCCGGCATTTAATTTTAAAACCTATTAATTCCCCGTAGGGTGGGTGGAACCCACCCTACAAAACCTGCCCAGGAAGAGGGGGCGCACTGTCTGCGCCTTTGCAGCTGTGTTTTAGATGCCGGGATACACTTATCGATACCCCTCAAGATCTCGAACTTTCTGCTCCGCGAGTTTTGCCCCAGCCGAATCGTCACGCGCCCAGCGCGCCCTGGCGATAATACGCCAGTTCTCAGATTTCAGCTGCTGGTTATAATGGGATAGCGCATTGGATTTCAACGCCAGCTGTTCTGCTTGTTCCGATTGCCCCTGTTGCAACCGGACTGCGGCTAGCTTGCTCCATAACCCGGCGTTTCTTGGCTCGATCCGCAGGGCGCGTTCCAGTGTGTCTGCAGCCGCCTCATTATTTCCCGACTGATCGTACTGATCTGCCCGATCCAGCAAGGCAACGACCGCGTTATTACTTTGCCGGGGTTGTGGTGAAGAAGCTTGGATACCCGTGTCGGGCAGTGGAACCGGATCTGCGCCTTCCAGAGATTCAACAGCATAGGTATCAGCATCTTCTGAAGGCAAAGGGTAGGCTTGCACGCCGCCACTTCCAGCCTGTCCTGCCGGCCCCTGTGTTGAGTTGTCCACCACGGGGGGTAAGGCTGTTCTCTGGCCCAGACTACAGGCTGATAAAAAAGTGAGCAGGACAGATACAACAATTTTGTTCATTCAAACAAATCCTTTAACCAACGTTTGGGTGAAGCCATCTGTGCACAGGGCGCCAGTTCTGGCAGCACGCCTTGCGCTATAAAGGGCAATTGTACGGTATCCGTACACTGCTTGCTTGCCAGCCCCCCGGTCAGCATGTCCACATGCCGCCATTCTACTGTCTCAGGTTGCGCCATCAACACCGGTGACGTGCCGATTTGCTGGAATAAGTCGCTCCAGACCTGCAGGGCGCCACTGGATCCAGTCAAGCCCATCGGTTGATTATCATCGCGCCCGATCCAGATGACACCCAGCCGCTCGCCATCAAAGCCGGCAAACCAGCTGTCGCGCAGGTCATCCGTGGTGCCGGTTTTTCCTGCCAGGCCAAACTCTGAGGAAAACCGGTTATTCAACGCCCTTCCGGTACCCTGTGCAATGACGCCCTGCATGGCGCGTGTTATCAACAGGGCCGGCTCAGGTTCCACTACCCGATTGACCTTTAATTCATAACGTTGCAAAGGCTGATTTTCAGCATCCAATACCGCCCGGATACTGCGTAAAGGCATCAGGTAGCCGCCACTGGCAAAGGTCTGATAAAACTCAGTCACTTCAAGTGGACTTAAATCCGCGGCGCCCAGGAGTAAGGAAGGAAAAGCATTTAACGGACTGCTGACACCGGTACGCCGCAAAGTCTGAATCACTTCGTCCAGACTTAGCTCCATTCCCAGGCGAGCGGTCGCCACGTTGTAGGAATTCGCCAGTGCCTGGTAAAGCATAACTTCACCGTGAAACGTCTTGTCATAATTATTGGGTTCCCAGACCGGCGAACCACGCTGTTCAACCTGTAAGGGTTCATCAGAGATTAGCGTGGCTAGAGAATAGCGTTGTGGACGTTCCAATGCAGTCAGGTAAATCGCAGGTTTGATCAGTGAACCGATTGGACGCTTCGCATCCAGCGCCCGGTTAAAGCCAGCAAAACCAGCATCCCGGCCACCTACCAAGGCTTGCACTTCAGCGTTAGACGCATTGGTAATCACACCAGCGCCCTGTAATTCAGGCCGGATTTTCTCCATGGCTTTTAAACGGGCTGACAAACTGCGCTGCAGCGACCACTGCACCTGCGGATCCAGCGTGGTAAATATTTTTAAACCATCACTGGTCAAATCGGACTCGTAGTAATCACGACGCAACTGCCGCCGAACCAGATCAAGGAAGCCGGGAAATGTATTGCTGGTGCCCTTACCTTCATCGAGCAAGCCAAAATCTTCCAACCGCCCTGACTGCTGTTCCGCACTGGTGATAATGCCGGCTTCGCGCATAATGCGTAATACCAGATCACGGCGCACCCTGGCACGTTTCGGCTGACGCCGCGGATCATAATACGACGGCCCCTTAACCATACCCACTAACATGGCGATCTGCCCTGTCGATAATTCGTTAACAGGACGCTGAAACAAGAACTGGCTGCCCAAACCAAAACCATGAATTGCGCGCTGACCATCCTGGGCCAGGTAAATTTCGTTCAGGTAAGCTTCCAGAATATCATCTTTGTCATAACGCAATTCCAGCGATATAGACATAAGCGCCTCGTTTAGCTTGCGCCCTAAGCTTTGCCTGCTGGTCAAGAAGAAATTCTTGACCAGTTGCTGGGTAAGCGTACTGCCGCCCTGCACCACCTGGCCAGCGCGCAGGTTGGCAATAAATGCCCGTGCTATGGCGCGCAGCGAAACGCCGAAGTGTTTATAAAAAGTGCGATCTTCAACAGCAATCAAGGTTTTAGTCAGCGTATCGGGCACAGCGTCGAGTTTTAACAGAATCCTGTCTTCCTGACGTGCGGTATGAATACTGCCGATTTCTAGCGGATCAAGCCGTGCTATCGCCACCGTTGCTTTAGTGTCTGCATCTGTCAGCGAACCAAGCTGGTTGTAGTCGAACTGAAGGCGAAGATTTTGGGAAGGCTCGGCGCTATCCCAGAAGTGAAATGGGCGGGTTTTGATATGAAAGCTACGATTATTACGCGACACATCACCCGGGCGCTTTGCCGCACTGCTAAAACGATAGCCAAGCGCCTTCAATTCGACTGCTAACTGATCGGGCGTTAAACGCAGTCCGGTATAGAGTTCCAGCGGGCGCGCATACACCCGCGCCGGCAACGACCAGCGTTTACCTTCAAATTGCCGGTAAACCTGGAAATCCAGAAATATCATATAGCCAACGGTTAGCAGCAGAAATGCCAGTGACAGCTTGATCCAAGGGAAACGGGATCGCCGGGTCTTTCTGCGTCTTCTGTTCGTTTTACGGCGGGACTTGCGGGCTTTTTTTGCCATTAATTAAGGCGCCTATCGCGGTTAAAACCGCTCCTACAGATTTTGTACAAAGGCACAGGTTTAAATCAATCCTTGCATCGCCGCGAAGATGGAAATACATAAAATTCCAGATATGCCGAATGTAAGGGTAAGTTTCCAGAAATAAGGCAGTTAGTATACCTTTGAAACAAGCGCGGGTGCAGTACAATAAATTCACAATGATGAAATATTTACAGCTGACTAAGTATGCTAATGCTCGCAGACAGTGCCAACTCACTCTACGGGACTATACACCCTCCACAGGGTGAAGGAATAATGTTTATATTGCAGCGTCAACTTTCCAAGTTGTTCCAGATAGGCTAGCCTGCTATTCGGTAACTTCTGCAACTTGCTTCGTTTCGATTTCGCCTTCTACAACATCCCGGGGATCACCTTCTGCTAAATCCGCTTCCGCCTCATCACTCTTAACCTGGCCGGATGATAGCTTCTCTAGCTCACCGCGCAAGCGTTCATTTTCACCTTCCAAGACAAACACACAGTCATTTAACTCGCGGTTGTTTTGCTGAATAGTGTCCAGGGCTTTTTCTAGCACTGGAATATTTTCATCTGCAGGTAGTTTCACGACCAGTGTTCGTAGATTTTCTATCGTCGACTGCTGGTTACTTACCATGGTTAGCAAGCTGTTTTCTTCTTCTGGGGCATCGACTGCACCGTCTTCGCTGCTGCGGTCAGCATCCTTCTCAAGTATATCAACGCACCGGATCAGCTCATCATTTTGGGTTTCATACGTTTTCAGGATAGCTTGAATTTCATCATTGCCTTCAAGATTCTTACTTAGTTCCTCAACTGCAGAGTTCTGACTGTTAATAATATTTCTCAGTTGAGCAAACCCAGTCGGCGCATCCGTATCTGGCGGGTCAGTTTCGTCTGGTGTTGTATCCGCCTTTTCATTATTACCGAACAAATCTTTGATTCCATCTGTCAAGGTTACTTGGTACTGCTCTGCCTCTTCCGCATGCTGCAGGAGCTTGCGTTCCAGCTGAATATATTTTATACGCAATTTATGTGCGCTGGTTGTTTCCAGATCAGCTGTTTTATCCTCAGTAGCTGTATCAATCACTTCCTGCGCAGTGGTGATCTCAGCATCAAGATAGTACGCATAGGTTTTATCTTCTTTCGCATCCGGGTGAGCCGATGATTTTTGCACACCCTTGCTACGCCACCAGAAAAAGGCGGTCGTACCGGCCAACACGGCTGCCAGCTCAACAACTGCTAAAAATAAATAAAAATTAATTTGCAGTGCCTGCATCAGTCCTGTCCCTGGCTCTTTCCAGTCCGTTTATGCTTCAACTTCTTCAAGGTCAACTTGATCTTCAGCAGTCACTGATTTTTTACGGCGCTTGATTAACCACCAGATACCAGCACCCATCATTCCCAACAACACATTGATGCCAACAAATATCCCCAACACAGCGACAACACCTGGGCCTTTTTCAGATTCTTCTTCAGTAGGTTTAGGTTTGCTCGTTTCCTCCGCTTCCTCAGGCTCTTTGCGCTCTTCAGGTACAGGCTTTGAATCAGCTTCCGGTGCAGGTATTTTTTCCGGCTCTGGTTTAGGCGAAACCGCGGGCTCTTCGTCAGTATCTTTGACAGCAGCCACTATAACCTCACCGGCACTATCAGGAGCGGCTATATCAAAGTTGATAGTCTTTTCACGTTTAAAGGTTTCACCAATCGCGCGCAGGCTTATCCGGTAGGCGCCCGGGTTCTCATAAGCCAACGTGTTGCTATAACGGCCGTCAGCTGCTTTGCGGTCGCCGTATTCACCATTATCAAATAAATTAAACTCGGCCTTTGAACCCGATGGGTCTTCAATCGCCAGATAAAACTCTGTGCCGGTTAACACAGCCTCGCGATTCAGTAATTTCCCGCCCTCCTCCAGCCAGGTTTCGACAACCATATCGGTGTTCTTTTCCAGCTTCAGCAATTGCGGATTATGGTGCAGTGACATATCAGTCACGATATAGGCGCGATTTTTCCCGGAAGTAGACAACAGTTTCCAAATCCCCGGCTGAGGATTTTTAATCGTAATCATGTCAAAGTGATGCGAGGCAAACCATTTCAGGTTTTTATTAGCACTTTTAGCACTCAGCTTTTTACCCTCCGGAGACTGCAGAAAAACCCTTACTGACGCTTGCTCCTTGGATGCAACGATTGTTACTTCTTCAATGGATGCATCAACAGTGAATTCACCGCCATCAATTGGCAGCATATCCGGGTTTTTTGCTGTTTCGAAAATAGCCGAAAAAACTTCGTGCAAGTCTTCGTCATCCTTTGCAAGCCGGTACAATGCCCCCGTCTCATCCGCCAGGTGACGCATCAGCTCGACATCTGAGGATTCAGTAAATGCGATGGTATAGACTTTGATATTTTTCTCTTTCAAAGTCTGGGTAATGTTACTGCGCACATCTTCAGTCAAGCGAGTATCTTCTGTCGCATTACCCACGTCCATTTTTCCATCAGACATCAGGATCAACATTTTCTCCTGGCCGTCTTTGCCAAACCGATCCAGCATGCTAATGCCTTTACTCAATGCCGCATGGATATTTGTGTAGACACCTCTTGAAGAAACCTTATCAGCAGAACGCAGAATCCGTGACATCTTTCCAGGCAAGGGTGCCGTCGGACGCAACACGGGATAACCGTTATCACTAAAACTGATCAGGCCAACACGATCCTCTTCCCGCAGCAATGACATAAACATTTTGGCAGCGGGTACACGTAACTTTTTAGGGTCGTTTTTGGCCATACTGCCAGAGCTGTCCATGATGAGCACAGCATCGACACCGGTTTTAGTTTCTACCGCAAAAAGCTGGCCGCTAAATAGACACAGCAGGCAGAGAAAACAGCGAAAAATGCCGGCTACACCCCAGCCTGGGTGCCTGGAACCTAAAGGCTTGACCTGTGAAATCATCTTAGTAATTCCTTTTATTCCATTGTTTTATATATAAATAATGGATAATCCAAATTAGTTGAATACAGCTAATCAGGTTAACGGCACAAAGCAGAATCAATTTAGATTCAAATGCTTAAGGAGATTTTAGAAGATATAGGGTAGGTTTGTTTTAATTGGCATGTTTAGGTGGGCTCTTGAACTTTCAGAGTTGCTCCAGGCTGTGTGAAAACTCATGACAAAGATTCATAATCAAGAACCTAGCTTTGCAGGAAGCTATGTAATCAATGATCTCTATAATTGAATGGTTTTGGCACCCCTACTATTTGCATATTTTTATGCTTTCAAACAGCCTGAGACCATAGCAGAAACTAATAAATAATTATGATGGTCATTCGGTTGAAAGTCGAATATCCATACCTAGATGACTATCCCTCTCAGGACAATAGATATACCTTTTCATGCAACGAAGTGATGCCACGCTCTGCAAATCTGGATTCCTTCACTAGAATATCCACATCATTGAGTTTTTCGATTTCGTAGCGGCCACTGTAGAGGTTCGTCACTTCTTCCTCACTGACAGAGAATGGCGGTCCATCCATCTGGTGCTGGGGATACTCTAGCGTGATCAAAAGCACCGGGGTATTTGTATCAATCAGGGTTACGTGGTGCTTAACATAGTCCTGACGCATAGGCGGTGGCAGCGCTATAAGTGACGCCCGGTCGTAAACTATCCGAACCTCACCCAGTTGCCGTGGCGTCAACTTCATATAATCGCCACAATAGATGGCAAGGCCTTCGTTTTGATAGCGCGTAAAGTCTCCCGTGACTGTCTTTTCAAAAGGCAGGTTATTTTCCTGAAAAAAAGCCTCAACCGCTAACGAACTAAGCTCAACGCCAACAACACAATAGCCTTGGTCCCGCAGCCAGAGCATATCGAGGCTCTTGCCACACAGCGGGACAAAAACTATTGAGCCCGTTGGTATTGTAAGTTTTGATAAATGTTCCTGCAGGTGCAGGTTGGTTTCCGGCTGATGAAAACCGATCTGGTTTTCCTGCCAGCGTTGATGCCAGAATTCTGTTTGCATATTTTTGACTCAGTTTTGGTGTGGTGTACCACCGAAGGGTCGGGGATTTGCGCCCGGCAGCGGTTCAAACCAGTGCAGCTTTTCATGCAGCGTTACGACTTCACCTACAATAATAATGGTGGGTGGTTTGATCTCTTTTTCTTTTACTGATTGTTCAATTTTATCAAGCCGGGTTATGACGACGCGCTGGTTCTGGGTTGTGCCTTGCTGTACTAACGCCACCGGTGTAGTTGCAGGTAATCCATGTGCGATCAATTCGCTTGAAACCACACCCGTGCCGTGCAGGCCCATGTAAAATACGATGGTTTGTCCAGGGTGTGCAAGTGCTTTCCAGTTAAGATCAACACTGCCATCTTTTAAATGCCCGGTAACAAATACGACAGATTGCGCGTAATCACGATGCGTCAGCGGGATACCTGAATAGGTCGCACAGCCAGATGCCGCCGTGATGCCGGGAACAACCTGAAATGTCACACCGTTTTCCATCAGGGTTGAAATCTCTTCCCCGCCACGGCCAAAGATAAACGGATCCCCGCCTTTTAACCGCACCACACGTTTGCCTTCTTTTGCAAGGCGCACTAAGAGCTGGTTAATATTCTCTTGTGTCAATGCGTGGTTATCACGTTCCTTACCCACATAAATTTGTTCCGCATCACGGCGCGCAAGGTCGAGGATAGGGGGCGCAACCAGCCGGTCATAGACCACAACATCCGCCATTTGTAATAAGCGTAAAGCACGAAAGGTCAATAAATCCGGATCGCCAGGGCCTGCGCCAACCAGGTAAACTTCGCCAATTGAATGCGGATTATCGGTTGCGTTGTCGATGGCATTTTGCAGCATTTCACGCGCTTGTTTATCACGGCCCGCAAATAAAAGTTCGGCGACTTCACCCTGCAGGATATTTTCCCAGAACTGGCGGCGCTGTTGCATGCTGCTGAAGCGGGATTTGACTTGATTGCGGAAACTCTCTACCAGTTGCGCCAAACGCCCGTAGGCTGCCGGCACATAGCTTTCAAGCCGGGCACGTAATAACCGCGCCAGCACCGGTGATGCTCCTCCCGTCGATACCGCCACTTGGACGGGTGAACGGTCGATGATGGACGGCATGATAAAACTGCACAATTCGGGCTGATCCACGACATTTACTGGCACATTACGTTGGTGCGCCAGTTCTGAGACGTGCTGATTCACTCCATGATCATCAGTACCTGCGATAACCAAGACGGCATCCTTCATATCGGCCGCTTCGAAACCACGCGCCAGATGAGTAATTTGCTTGTCCTGAACCAGTCTTTGCAGCTCATCGCACAGCACCGGCGCGACGACAGTGACCCGGCCACTTGCGCGCCGCAACAGCATGACTTTGCGCGCCGCAACACTGCCACCACCGACTACCAGGCAGTGGCGGTTTTCAAGGTCTAGAAATATTGGCAAATAATCCATCTATCAACCCTGTTTTGTCATGGCATCTAGAACCGGCACCAGCAAAGGGTCCAACTCATCGTCTAAATCCAGCTCGACCAGGTCATCATATCCGCCAACATGATAGTCGCCGATGTAGATTTGTGGCACCGTGTTGCAGCCGGTTTTCGTTGCCATTTCATCCCATAGCTGTGGATTGTTATCGACACTGAGTTTAGTTATAAGGACACCCTTTCGAGTTAGTAACTGCTCGGCGCGGATACAGTACGGACAGAACCGGGTGCAATACATCACTACTTCTGACATGCAATATTTTCCTGTTTGTATTTTTTACTATTCTGTTATCGGCCGGGTCTCAAGATTCTCGCAAAAGTTTCGCAGGATGGAGTAACCCACCAGTCACTGCAGCATGCGGCGGGTTTCACCCACCCTACAAGACTTTCGCGCAATAAATCCCCACCTGCAATATTCGTCCAAGCGCTCAAACAGCACCCCGTAATTGTAAAAACTGTTTAAGTATCGGCTGGGTCACAGGTTGTATTTTTTTTCTCATCACGGAACCTATGGCATCCGTGCGTGAAAATATCGGGTTAACCACCGCTTCTGCTGTCATCGCCAGCACCAGCATAGCCTGAATATCAAGCCGTAAATCAGGCGCTACCGCCAGCACTTCCTGCACAGCGGTTGTCGTCTCACAAACAGGTGGAACGTCACATAGTAGTTCAGCATCCTCAATAATCGTTGCCATATCTGCCTGCGGATCACTGTTTGGACACACGGCACTGAAGTAACTCTGAACCGCTTTCAAAAAACAAACCACCACATCCTGATTATTGGGTTTGTTGACTACAATCTCAGCGATTGATAAATACGCTTGCCCTTCTGCACTCATACAACGGCTCAATTGGCGCGCCACAGGGTTGCCTGCATCCAGCAAAGATTGCAGTTGTTGCCGGGTAGACTCACAACGTGGGTGTGATTGACTTTTTTCGAGTAAATCATCCGGTGTCGCACTGAGAAATCCCACGTAATAACTATTTTTACGTTTTGCCGATTTCCAGAGTTTTTGTTTCGCTTGTTCTGAAATCAGTCCAGGTTGCAGCACAAGACGAATTGTTTCTATCATCGCCTGGTGCTCAGTTTCAAAGGGCAGGTAGTCGATGAGATAGTCTGCCAGCACAGGCCCCATTGAACCCTGCACAATATTGTCTTTTTCCAGCATACGGCGCGCATTATAAGCTTCTGGCATGGCCCACCAGGCCCGGCGGGCAATCTCAGTATCCAGGCCCTGAGCGTGCACCACAGCGACGACGGCTTCAGGTTCACCAAGCAGCAATAGTTGCTCAAGGCTATCATCACGCGCTTGCCCCATGCGCGTCCAGCGGCGCAGAAATATCGGGTATCCACCCGGCGACCCTAATATTTGGCTGGATAATAGCTCACGGACTTTTTTCAAGTATTGGTCATCACGTCCACGCGGATTCAATTTTACAGTGGCATCACCCTTTTCAGAGAGCGCATGAACTGCCATGGCGGATTCATCAATGCGAACTGCCTGCAATGGATTGGCAAGCAATACATTTAAGCGTAACGAATCTTCAGCAGATAATTCCATTAGCTAGCAAAGCTTTGTTGAGTACGATAAATCGTCGAGGCAGGGTTTACAGCATTTACCATAACAAGAGACGCGAGTAAATCCAGACTTATCTACACAACATTTGTTAACGTTCAAATCCAGCAGCACGGTACAATTCATTGGCTTTTTCAATATCCTTTTCGACGCCATTACCTTCTTCATACATTATCGCCAAGGTTGTCTGTGAACCAACCAGCCCTTGATCCGCCGCTTTTTGAAACCATTTAACGGCTTCAGCAGGATTTTTTTCAGCGCACTCGCCTTCAAGGTACATGAATCCCAAGCCGTGTTGAGCGATGGGATAGCCGTTCTCTGCAGCAGCTGACATCCAGCGCATGGCTAAGCCGTCATGCTGGGCTAGACCCAAGCCATTCTGGTACATGATAGCCAGCCGGTGCTGCGCCTCGGCGTTGCCATCATTCGCAAACGGGGAGAGTAATTGCGCTGCCCGCGAAAAATGTTTGGCCTCAAAGGCAGCCATGCCACTGGCAAATTCAACTTCTTGTTCGTCTAACATCGGTAAGTTCCCAGCTCAAAAACGTTATTATAAGATAAAGATAAACTCGTATATGATAAAGTAACCACTCAAAAGTGTTGTAAATTAGCAGGATAGTTTAGAAAATACGTCCGGGCAGGCAAACCCTAGCGCTTTTACGGGCATCCCCCTCAATGGGGATATACAGTCTAAAAGACGGGATCAGTATACTTACGCACCCTATATTATAGTTATTGAAGGAGACAGCAATGAACCAGAGTTACTACGATTTCACCACAAAAATGGAAAAGGCCTCCGTCAGCGATGACTATGTTGAAGGCTGGCAAAGTGGTTATATCCTCAATCCTCCACGCGAAAAAACGCGTAGTAATGAAACCTATGAAGCGGGCTATGCAGACGGTAAGGCGCATAACATGGATAACTTCAGCAAGTGGGCCAAATAAACATACGTCTCTTATGAACATTAAAAAAGCGGGCTAAGCCCGCTTTTTTAATGTCTGCGCTCTTGGAATACTACCGTATACAGTTCAAAAATAGACCTGGCCGGCGCACTTCAACTGATATTTTCAAATAAATACGATAGCAAAAGTTAAAGTAATTTATTAACTATCATTTATATACATCCGTATATATTTACTATCCTATAAGATTATAAATATATTTTATACTTTTAAAATATTTTATTCTTTGAATATTCTTAAATTCTGATATTCTGTTTTCCGTCGGTGTAACTAGACACTTGTACACAAACTTGAAATCACATTTCTTTAAACGCTTACGGAGGACGTAAGAATGAAAACTCTCACTAAAATTGCATCAGCTATCGCTCTTATTACAGTATCAGCCAGCGCATCTGCCTGGGGCCCTTGGAACAACAATGGTTGGGGTAATGGCAACGGCGTTGGCAACGGTATGGGCGACATGTTCGGTGATGGCAATGGTTCATTTAACTTTGGCATGAGCGGCAATGCCCGTGGTAACGGTTATGGCCGTGGTAACGGCAGTGGTTATGGCCGTGGCAATGGCTACGGAAGCGGTTATGGTAATAACAACCCCTACTACGGTTATGCACCACAAGGTTATAATAATCGCCCTTCATATGGTTATGCACCGGCTTACGGCTATGCACCAGCAGCGCCTGCTATGACTGCAGAACAGCAAAAAGAAATGGCTGCTCAACAGACAAAGGCTTTCGAAGAGTATCAGAAGCGTACGGCTGAAATGCAAAAAGCGGCTTTCGAACGTCACCAGGCGATGATGAAAGACATGCAAGCCCGCCGCGCTGAAATGCAAAAGCGTTTTGAAGCAGTCCCTGCTGCAGATACCGCTGAAAAAACTGACAAAGAACCTGGCGTATAACTTTAGGTTCATACCCTGCGCACTGCAGGGCGGTAATTCTAAGGCATGCGGATATCCGCATGCCTTTTTTATTGCAGGTTTAAACCTAGAAAAATCAGTTAAACCTACTACGGCCGTCTAATGCACTGGCTACAGTTCAACTGATTTTTCTAGGTTAACTATTTTCGCTGCAGAGCTTTTGCTTCTGCCACTGCCGGACTTTCACTGCGTTCGCGATCAGTGGTATCAAACAAATCCCGTAATCCTTTTTTCAATGGCTCGAGCATTTTTGGTACTTCTATTTCCATCACCTGATCAGTAATCCATTTACTGTCCTTTTGCCCCATCACTTTGGTTACCGCCTCCCCAAGATAACGTTTGAAGGCATAACCTGGTTCACCCTCTTCAAAGCTAAACTCGGCGTAATCAGCCAGCCGCTGATTGAGTATTTCAATGTATGGCTGCCGGTAATCCTTACCACGGCCTTCAGCATCGACACGGTTATCGTGATAGAAATCGGCCATTTTTAACGCCAGCCCTACAATAAATTTCTGGCGCTCTTCTTCCTGCATGGATTCATGCACCAGCCTGTCGGTGACGTGAATCAGGAAGGCGGTCAGCTCCTGGAATACATCCAGTCGCTGCCGGTTAGTGGTCGTTTCAAATCCTTCATTTTCCAGGCTAAGTACCGAATTCCCGGCAATGCGCCATTCAATAAACGCTAACGCACCGGCAACTTCTTCCAAAGATCGCTGTTTTCCTTTTACATTCCAGTGACTTTTTACACGCACGTAGTTTCCTCATGGACAGGCTCTGGCTGGCAGGCAAGAATAACTCATGCTAGGATGCAATAACATACTATAATAGTCGGGTATTTTTTAGGTTTATGCAGCACAAACCCGTACAACTTACTGACACTGGCAATTTACAGGCAGCTGTTCAAATTAATTGCCATATTTCTGATGCCCGCTTTGCCAGCGATTACACGCTGTGCGTCTACTTGCTGAAGATGCGCGAATTCTATCGCTGGGAAGAAAGTATTGCTTACGGTGAACCGCTTGCAGGAGAAACGGTGGGTAACTGGCTGACAGACCGTGAACAGTTATGGGAAAACCTGGAAGACTCGCCCTTCACTGTCCTGGAATTTGGTGGACAGCAATTTGACCCCTTTGATTCTGACTCTATCAATCACACCCTATCTGAGCACGGCCTGACTTACAGCGGTGGCTATAGCAATCAATGCAAGCCGGTATTTTTTCTCGCCGAAGCAGTAAAAACCATCAAAAAGAACGGCTACACCATTTACATTGCAGGGCGTGAACTCGCCCGTGATTTAACCGCTCCGCCCGCCATGTCATTAGACAATACTATCTATATACGCCGTGAATCTTTGCGCCGCATGTTATGGGAACGGCTCGAAGAATGGCGCTGGAACAAACCGGATAATGCCATGGGCCGGGCGATAGATTATTATGACTTTGACCAAGACCTTACCGGTTCACTGGAAAAAATGACCGATAACGAAGCCGATGTTCTGGTGCTGCACGAAATCGGTGAAATTCTCGCGGGTGAACAACTCGGCGACAACTGGCAGAAAATGCTACTGGGTTTTCAGCGCTCAAAGGCTGAACTGATGGCACGCGCAGTTCGTGATCACCTGGCTGATGCCCTGTCTACTCTACCTGCCTTGCTGGAACGCATGCACCCCGCTACCCTGCATTTCTACTTTGCGAACATGAGTGGCATGCGTAAGGTGATCTATCCGGCACTGCTCGATGCCTATAACCATTGGGTTTCAACAGGCGAATCCAGCATGCTCACAGGGCAGGTTGATAGCGGCAAACAACATTGGCTGCAAATCGCCAGGCAAATACTCCAGCTGCATCAGAACAGTGAAAAAACAGCAGCGCAAAGTATTGAAGCAATGATTGACCAGAACTACTTGTAAAACAAACCTTATGCATCAATTAAAAACCACCTCACCTTTGGTCAACATGACTGAGGTAATACCCAACAGCTTTATTTTCGAAAAACACAATGCCCTCGACAAGCCGCTGTGCGAGTCTGCGATTCAGCGCTTTGAGGAAAACCAAGACGAGCAATATGAGGGTCGCATTGGCCAACAGGCTGATAAGGACCGTAGCATCAAGAAATCGACCGATCTCGTGGTCAGCGGCAAGCCACACTGGAAAGACGTCGACCGCGCCTTGTTTCGCTCACTCGGCAAGGCTATTCTGGAATTCAGGGAAGCGTTCCCCTATTTCAAAGGCCCCTTTAAAGATATGGGCTATGCAATACAGCGTACTCGCCCAAACGAACATTACCACTGGCACATTGATGGCGGCAGCCATGATTTCAGTCAACGTCAGCTGGTCGCGATATGGTATTTAAATGATGTTCCCGGTCCCGGTGGTGAAACCGAATTCCTGTACCAGGATCTTAAAATCAAGCCACAAGCTGGAAAACTGGTTCTATTCCCACCCTTCTGGACACATGAGCACCGCGGCGCCACACTGAAAAAAGGCGTTAAATATATCGCAACAACCTGGGTGGTTTTTGCTTGACCTGAGTACTGAACACTGGCTTATTAAAAGTCCGGCAACTGACGATGAATGGTCAGCCTATTTCGATCTGCGCTGGAAGATGCTGCGCGCACCCTGGAAACAAGCGCACGGCAGTGAACGGGATGAATTTGAGGAAACGGCGATTCACCGCTGCGCACTGGATAAACATAAAAATATTCAGGCTATTGGGCGCCTGCATCTGCTTGCACCACAGACCGGTCAGATTCGTTATATGGCCGTGAACTATAGCTATCAAAGACAGGGGCTGGGAACGCGCATACTACAATCACTCGAAGCCGCAGCACGACAAAACGCATACCGTTCCATACAGCTACATGCTCGTGATACTGCTTTAATATTTTATCGCCAGCAAGGCTATACAGTCCTGGAAAAGTCACATATATTGTATAATACGATTCAGCATTATTTAATGCGTAAAGAGTTATCTCGTCACTGAAGTTATTAACGGCATCCTTTATACTCTTGCGAAACAGAAGAGGTCAACAGCATGGAAATTAAACATAAAGACAGCGGCGAAGTCATTCTGAGCCTGGATGTAGAAACATTGAAAGGCGCGGATTTACGCGAGTACGAATTAATGGACGCTGATATGTCCGGTCTCGACTTGAGTGCCGCACAGTTACAAGGCAGTAACCTTTCAGGCGCCAACTTGTCAGGCGCTACTCTGCAAGGTGCAAATCTTATCAAAACGAATTTAAGGAACGCTAATCTGGATGGCGCTGATCTGGACGCTGCGCGCTTCAGCGATGGTGTACCAGGTAACGCCGCAGACCTTTCAGGTTGCAGCATTCAAGATGCACGTATCACTTCCTGTGATTTACGTCATGTGGATATGCATAAAGCCAACCTGTCAAAATCCACACTGTCACGCTCGGATCTGCATAACGGGCATCTGGTCGAGGTTAATCTGCAAAATGCCATCATCGGTTCTGCACTGCTGGTCGACTGTGATTTGCGCAATGCAGACCTTACTGGCGCCTATTTATGCAATGTGCATATGAATGGCGCCAATTTATCCGGAGCAATTCTCGATGGTGCTAAATTAGGCGGGGATGACTGCATACCTGCCATCCTGAATTTATCAAATATGAGCGGCGCCAGCCTGGTCGCTGCAGATTTATCCGGTGCATCATTACTGAGCGTCGATTTAACCAAAGCAGACATGTCACAAGCCGACCTGAGCTGCGCAAACCTGAGTGGCGCTGTATTGCGTAAAGCAAACCTAACCGATACCGATTTTGCTGACGTGGAACTCTCAACCGTGACGATGACTTTTGCTAATGTCTCTAAGGCGTTAAATGTTTATATGCCGTTTGAGAAAAAAGACCTGCGTTAGAGACAAACAGAGGCCTGCTAATTCTAGAAATCTATTTCTGTAAGCGTTATATCACCCGTGGTATCGATAGCTACTTCGCGTGTCGCGGGCATGCGGCTTAGGAGGTAACCGGACATGAGCAGCAATAATTTTTTATTCTCAACATGAAAGGCGCCGAGGATCTTATCGGCTACAATCTGGCAACGCTCGTAGGTGTCCGGTTTTTCAACCCAGGTGCGGCTCATCTGCCAGCCCCTGTCCATATCCACATCCATTTTTGAATAAAATTCCTGCGCACCGGCCATCATGTCTTCCGGCACATCGATTTCAAAAGTTTGGTCATCAAAGCTGATTTTCAATATCATTGGCTTTCTCTCTCTAAGGACACTTGCATGCTTACTCTCATTCCTGACATTCTCGATGCTGTTCAACTTAAGCAAATTAAGCAGCTCCTAAGTGAGTGTCAATTTGTTGATGGCCGGTCGTCTGCAGGCCAGGATGCCCGGCGTGTAAAACACAATCAGGAACTCAAGGCGGATGCGCAACATATGGAGCAACTGAATCAGCTGGTTATGGGTGCATTGGTGGAACACCCGCTCTACCAGGCGGCCACTTTACCATCGCGCATAGCGACACCCTACTACGCGCGTTACCTATCAGGCATGTCTTACGGCGACCACATCGATGACCCCATTATGGGGCCAGCCGGCAACCAGTACCGGTCTGATATTTCCGTTACAGTCTTTCTCAACGCGCCTGACCAGTACGTAGGCGGTGAGCTCATGATCCGCACATCATACGGTAATCAGCGCATTAAACTCGATGCAGGCGCTGCCGTACTCTACCCGTCAGCAAGCCTCCACAGCATCAATGAAGTCAAATCAGGCGAACGTTTAGTGGCCGTCAGCTGGATCCAGAGCATGATCCGCGATCCGCAGCAACGCGAATTATTGTTTCAGCTCTATCAAACAAGAGAAGCGTTACGACAACACCAACCGGATACAGAAGTAACGGCTCAAATTGATCAGGTGTATGTCAATCTGGTCAGAATGTGGTCTGAGGTTTAGGCAGATTATTTTGAAGAATAGCCACGGAATTACTAAACAGTTAGTTGATTATCCGACAGATCATTTACAGACCGTCGGCAGCAAGTATGCTGCCGGACAGGAATGTATTCACAGCGTGTCTGTAAATGATCTGTCGGGTAATCAACGTACGCATTAATAATCAATAAAGAAATTTCAGTGTTCTTTCGAGGCAAAATAAAATGGGCCGTGGATAACCACGGCCCATTGCGTTTTTATTACACAGTATTCAGGGTTTAACGATGCGAACCCTTTTCCTCGTGGGCTACATCAACCAGCTTCATTGCCAGCTCATTATATTCCTTACGGAAATTATGCAGCGTGTGACCTTCGCCGGCCATCCAGTATTCTTCCGGTGAAACGCCATTAGAACGTTCGTAGTCCATGAACTTCTTCTGCATTTCCAGCATTTTTTTGATCATCGCCTTCTTGTCGCTCATGATATCTTGCCTCCGAAGCCTGTGTTCAGCAATCTTGCTGCAGAAAATAATTGCAGCAACTATAGAGTTTAGACCGAATCTTCGCCATACCCCATATGGGCAGGCAGTGGTTAATAACCGCCCTTTCGGGTGCTCTGCGGTAAACCGGCCACCTTACGGCCTTGTTTACTGGGCATGTTGGGAAATAGGTTGTACATGTCTTTACTGGTAGATTTAGTCCCCCATTTCTTGCTCATCGCTTTTAGAATGGTACGTTCATTGGGCTCATTACCGCCGTTATCGAAATGCTCTGCGCGCAAATAACTCACAATATCCCACCGCTGTTCGTCCATTTGGATATCGTCAGCCTTTGCAATTACATCGCCAACTGCTTCATTCCAGTCTTCAAGATTAACCAGATAGCCGTTCTCTGTGGTTTCAATGGTTTTGCCATCAACGTCAATTGCCATTACTAAGTCTCCATATTATCAAATAATTAAAGTTAATAGTTAAAGCTATTTATATATTATTTTGTTGGCTTTTGTTGGCTTTTGTCGGCCGTCATTTCATGCACAGCCTTGACACCCTTATGTGGGATAAAAAGTCCGCAGCCCATAAATTGCCGATCTCCAATCCCCTGCTGCTGTAATGTGATCGCCTCATCCACCTCAAGATCCGCCAGCATTATACTGCGTGTTTTTAGCACGCCATCGGGCAGTTGAAAGCTGTGGGCGCGGCCACACAACATCTTCCTGACCTTGATATCCAGCAAACAAATTTCCTGCGCAGCATACGCCAGAAATTCCTCTTCATCATCAGAATCCAACGCATCAGGTATCACCGCATAGCGCGAAAACTGGGTGGGCAATGCACTGAATATTTTTATTTTCGCCTTGCCAACTTCAAGCGCATAACCCTCTATCTCTAGCGTTTTACCAGAGAGTCGTTCAGCCTCAGCTATTCTATGCTTGGGAACACGCAACATCATCCGCGCGCGGTGTGACAAATGTAATAACTGGTTTTCGGCATCGTCCGGACGCATCCAGCCGTTGCCCGATTCTGCACCATGGATCAGATGAATACCGGCCTGTGGTTCTTCCCGTATCCAGTCAAGGTGTTGCAGAATGGCCTGGGGCAAACTGTGCGCATGATCCAGAGGCAGCGCACGGCACTTGATGCTGTAGACCAGGTCAACCACATCATCCGGCACCACATAAGCTGAGTTTTCGTTTTTTTCCTCTTCCCAGAACATCGCCTGCACTCTATACGTCTAATTTTTGTTTGCCACCGCAAACGCGGCTTCGAGCTTGTCTTCCCAGCCTTCCGGTGTATCTGGAAAAGGGGGTCTCACGTCCATCCGGAAAAACAGTTCCCCGCCGCGGGCTTTAATTTCAACGGTTCTGACCAGCTGTTCGAAATTTTCAAGGTCGTGGTTTTGCAATAATAATTCACTCAAATAGAGCATGCTCATCTTACTCCTAGCCGGACACGGTCAAAATAACGCGCCCGGTATAATAATCTTTGCCGCCCGGTTGCGGCATCATTTTCAAATGCACTGCGGCAATGCAGCACATTATTACTGATAATACCTTCACCCGCTTCTAGCCGATGCCGGAATATAGTAGCTGAATCCTGATTTAACAAGTCCGTCAAACATTGCCGCGCCGCTTCGGTTGCCGGATCATCACGCCAGATAACACTACGGCTCCGCGCTGAATAGCGCATATGCAAATGTCCCTCAGCATCGACACAAAACACGGCACCCGATTGTTCCGGACGCAGTGTTTCGCCTTGCTGAATGTTAGCCGGGATCGTCATAACATCCGCTTCCTGCAGCGCATTGATATAGGCAGGATCAGTATCACGCAGGTGTATGTAAGCTAATTCGTGATCCAGATAACTATTGTCACCCCCACTCAGGGCCGGTTGTTCACAATGCATCACAATCGCTCTGACCTGCTTTTCAGGCGTATTGTAATACCCATCGGTATGCCAACTCAGTGGTTTGTTTGTATAGGGAATGTATTCACCTGACTGGCGTGTTTCTTTAACACTGATCGCGCTGATCCGGTCTTTGTCTGCCCGCAGATTTCCGTCCAGATGGTACAGCCCCAGCTGCTTGCCCAGCGCAACAATAAAATCCTTGTTCTCAACAGGTGACAGCAACCTGTAAATGACCAGGTTGGCGACTGCAAGCCGTGCCTGTATGCCGGCCAATTCGTCTTGTGTCAGCGCAGCAGGGTCTGCAATATCAACCCTTAGGCCGTCAACAGCCCCGGGGTAACTCGCAAGTTTACGGGCGCGCCAGCGCTGATAAGCTTCATGGTTAGACAAATCAAACGGAGACTCGGAAACCGGGATTTGCGAAGGCAGGGTAGCGGGCAACCTGGATACCTCAATTAAAAATTTACTAGCCGCCTATTTTAGCAGATTCTGATGTGCGCATATCCGCTAAAAACTTGTAATGAATAGGCTTTAAGAAAATGGAAACAAACATTTTGCGCCAAAATTAAAAGAATATAGATTAATTATAAGCAATAACTCATTGTTAAAACTTGTGTATTTTTAAAGCTTTTCTAGTGAGATGCCGAACAGTATAATGTTGCTCTGTTATAGGGTCATAAAACCACTACCCCAAAGGAGATAGTGTCTGCTATTGCATACACCCCAAGGGTAGGGTTCTTTAGTTGTAGATAGGCTTCTAGACTAGTTCCAGCAATAACTATGGTTTTGCAAAGCGAGGTTGGTACAAAATATCACTTTGCAAACAAACAATTTTAAGTGTTTCCGGTGAACGGCGGCTGGCCGGCAATACAATATTAATTTTTCCGCCCTGACAATTTGGAAGGAGAACAGCATGGCTGAAAAGCACCATGATACTCCGATGCTTGATGAGCTCGAGAATGGCCCATGGCCCAGCTTCATTACCGGCATCAAACGGTTACGCGATGACCATCCTGATGAACGTATTCGTAAAGTAACCAATTCCCTGTTGGGGCAGTTGGAACACTCTTACGAAACCCGCAAGGGTTACTGGAAAGGCGGAACGGTTTCTGTCTACGGTTATGGCGGCGGTATCATCCCGCGCTTTTCTGAAGTCGGCGACGCCTTCCCCGAGTCCAGGGAATTCCATACCCTACGGGTTCAGCCACCACCAGCCAACTACTACACCACTGACATGCTGCGCAAGCTCGGTGACAGTTGGGAAAAACACGGTTCCGGCCTGCAAACTTTCCACGGTCAAACCGGTAACATCATGTTCATCGGCACGACCACAGAAGGTACCCAGCACTTCTTTGATGAAATCAATGAATACGGCTGGGATCTTGGCGGCGCCGGCCCCTGTGTACGTACCGCTATGTCCTGTGTCGGTGCGGCACGTTGCGAAATGTCCTGTGCCCATGAGCATTCAATTCACCGTCAACTGGTAAACAACTTTACCGATGATGTGCATCGCCCAGCCCTGCCTTACAAGTTCAAGTTCAAGGTATCCGGTTGTCCGAACGACTGTCAGAATGCTATCGAACGTTCTGATTTCGCCGTCATCGGTACCTGGCGCGACGACATGAAAGTTGACCAGGAAGAGTTCAAGGGTTACCTCAAAAAGAAAGGCCGCCAGTACATCATTGATAATGTGATCACCCGCTGCCCGACTCAGGCACTCTCTCTGAATGACGATGACACCATCGCCGTTGACAACCGCAACTGCGTACGCTGCATGCACTGCCTGAATGTGATGCCCAAAGCCCTGCATCCCGGTGATGACAAAGGCGTGACTATCCTGATTGGTGGTAAACGCACGCTTAAAATCGGCGATCTGATGGGCACGGTTGTGGTGCCATTCTGGAAGATGGAAACCGAAGAAGACTACGACCGCATCAAGGAATTAGCAGAAGAGATTATCGATTTCTGGGCTGAGAATGGTCTGGAACACGAACGCTGCGGTGAGATGATCGAACGTATCGGTCTGGTGAACTTCCTCGAAGGCGTTGGCGTTGAAGTTGATCCGAATATGATCAGCAGTCCACGCCAGTCCTCTTACGTCCGCATGGACGGATGGGATGAAGAAGCCGAGAAGTGGTTCCAGCGCCAGTCCGAAGCTGCCAGCGCCTAAAAAGCAGTTCCACTTAAATTAAGACGGGGGGAAATACTGGAGTGCATTGCACTCCAGGGTTCCCTACTACACTGAATTCAGTCCAGGAGAGAATCATGGCACTAGCAGACATGCGGGAACCGATCGAAACGGGTTGCCCTGACGGCTTCCAGTATATGCATCCGGTGATGCGCAAGAATTACGGTCAGTGGAAATTCCACGACGATCCACAACCAGGCGTACTGCGTCACGTTGCCTTTAGCGGCGACGAAATCTTTACGGTTAAGGTAGGTACCCAGCGTATCCTGGATATTTTCACCCTGCGCAAACTCTGCGACCTGGGTGACCAATATGGCGATGGTTATATTCGTTTCACCATCCGTTCCAATGTTGAGTACATTGTGGATGATGAAGCAAAAGTACAACCGTTGATCGAAGCCATTACAGAAGCCGGCTTCATCGTCGGCGGTACACGTAACTCAGTCACCACCCTGTCCCACACTCAGGGCTGGTTGCATTGTGACATTCCCGGCACTGACGCTTCCGGTGTCGTAAAATCCATGATGGACGAACTGCTTCCCGAGTTCACCAGTTGGGAAATGCCTAACCGTGTGCATATCACTACGTCCTGCTGTCAGATCAACTGTGGTGGTCAGGGTGATATCGCCATCAACGTGCAACACACCAAGCCGCCGAAGATCGACCACAACCTGGTTTCCAATGTTTGTGAACGTCCTTCTGTGGTTGCTCGTTGCCCGGTTGCTGCGATTCGTCCGGCACTGGTTAACGGCAAACCTTCCCTGGAAGTCGACGAAAAGAAATGCATCTGCTGCGGTGCTTGTTACCCACCCTGCCCGCCGATGCAAATCAATGACGCTGAACATTCGAAACTGGCTATCTGGGTCGGTGGTAATCACTCCAATGCACGGGGTAAGCCAACCTTCCAGAAACTGGTGGCGTCCGGCATACCCAACAACCCACCCCGTTGGCCTGAAGCGACCGCCATCGTTAAACGCATCCTTGCGGCGTATAAAGAAGATGCCAAGGAT
The DNA here is from genome assembly GCA_964409635.1 of uncultured Gammaproteobacteria bacterium. Taxonomy (GTDB): domain Bacteria; phylum Pseudomonadota; class Gammaproteobacteria; order DSM-19610; family DSM-19610; genus CAYPEL01. The sequence goes on from CAYPEL010000019.1 coordinate 24,860, forward strand.
TGGGAACGCGTCAATGAATGGATCGAACGTATCGGCTGGCCTCGCTTCTTCGAGAGAACCGGCCTGCCATTCACCAAATACCACATTGATAACTGGCGCGGTGCCCGTGCCAGCCTGAATGCTTCTACGCACATCCGCTTCTAAAGGAATCGTGCATGAAACTAACGATTCAAATCAATGAAGGCCCGTATCAGCACCAGTCTGCTGATACGGCCTACCACTTTGCCAAAGCCGCACTGGAAAAAGGCCACGAAATCTTTCGTATCTTTTTTTATCACGACGGCGTCAATAATGGTACACGGCTGACAACACCACCCCAGGATGACCGTAACATCGTCAAACGCTGGAGCGAGCTTGCAGCAGAACACAAGCTCGATCTGGTGGTCTGTGTGGCAGCCGCCCAGCGCCGCGGCATTGTTGATGACGGTGAAGCCGAGCGTAATGGCAAAGATGCCACCAACTTAGCCCCGGGGTTTCGTATATCCGGCCTTGGCCAATTGGTCGAAGGTGCTGTTCAAAGTGACCGTCTGGTTGTATTTGGCGATTAATTAGGGGTTCTTAAATGGCTGAAGCTGTAAAAAAATTCATGTTCGTCAATCGTCGTGCGCCCTACGGCACCATATACGCCTTGGAATCACTCGAAGTCGTACTGATAGCCGCCGCATTCGAACAGGATGTGAGCCTGGCTTTCATGGATGACGGTGTTTATCAGTTAGTTAAAGATCAGGATACCAGTGGTATCGGTATGAAAAACTTTTCACCGACTTTTTCGGCACTCGGCGACTATGAAGTCACCAAGATCTATGTCGAAAAAGAATCCCTGGAAGAGCGCGGTTTGACGCTGGAAGACCTGCAGCATCTTGTTTGGGAAGACGAGGATGACGACTGGGCTGAACGGGATTCCATTAAGCTTGTCAGCCGCTCTGAACTGGCCGAAGTTGTGGCTGGCCAGGACGTTATGTTCAACTTTTAGTAAGGAAGATTATTAATATGCCCATGTTACACCTGGTAAACAAATCCCCTTACGAAAGCAACAACCTCGACACAGCCGCCGGGTTGATGCAAGACGGCGATGCACTGTTGCTGATCGAAGATGGCGTTTACGCAGCCGTCAAGGGCGGTAAAGCAGCCAGCAAGATCAATGGCCGGAGTGTTTCCGTATTGGGACCTGATCTCGCTGCGCGTGGTATTGCAGAAGACAAGCTGGCTGGTGGTGTCACAGTAGTCGACTACGCCGGCTTTGTAGATCTAGTCGAATCAAATGACAAGGTACAGTCTTGGCTGTAATGAATTGTCAGTAGTTTTTTAAATTTATTAACGAGGAGAACATCCATGCCTATCGAAGTAAATGGGAAGTCACTGGAAACCGATGAAGAGGGTTACCTGGCCGATCTTAACCAATGGGAGCCTGAAGTAGCTACTGTTATGGCTAAAGAAGAAGGCGCTGAGTTAACTGAAAGCCACTGGCAAGTGATCAACTTCCTGCGCGAATATTATGAAGAATATCAGATTGCCCCCGCCGTGCGTGTTTTGACCAAGGCCATTGGCAAAAAGCTCGGCAAGGACAAAGGCAACAGCAAATACCTGTATGAACTGTTCCCTTACGGTCCAGCTAAACAGGCTTGTAAATATGCCGGCCTGCCGAAGCCTACGGGTTGCGTCTAAGTAGCCTGTAGGGTGGGGTTAACGGAATAGCAATAATGTAATAAATGGAGGGTCTGCTGATAGGGCCTTCTCTTTTCAAAAAACCGGGTTTTCCCGGAGGAGTTGAGCGTGTCGATCATTACGACAATTTATGTCGCACTGTTTTATTTCGCGACCGCGTTTATGGTCATTGGCGTTGCAATGAAAGTTGCAAAGTACGCTAAAACCCCTGCCCCTCTGAAAATCCCGACAACCCCTGCACCGGTAACACAAACAGGTGTAATGTTCCGGATGGGACGCGAGATTGTGTTTTTTGAAAGCCTGTTCAAAGCCAACAAATGGATCTGGATATTCGGCTATCTGTTTCATTTTGGCATGCTGCTGGTGCTACTGCGCCACCTGCGCTATTTCACAGAGCCGGTCTGGTTCTGGGTTCACTGGGTGCAACCCTTTGGGAAATATGCGGCGTTTGTCATGCTGGCCGGATTGCTGGGGTTATGGGCCCGGCGTTTCCTGGTAGACCGTATACGGTATATTTCAACGCCCTCGGATCACCTCATGCTGGCGCTGCTGGTGGGTATCGTGGTCAGCGGCCTGGGCATGAAATATGTTGCCCATACCGACATCGTGGCAGTTAAAGGTTTCTTCCTGGGTTTAATGCGCTTCTCACCACAGGAATTACCTACCGATAATTTTCTTCTTATACACCTGGGCCTCGTTATCACGCTGATGATCATTTTCCCGATCAGTAAGCTGATGCATGCTCCCGGTATATTTTTCAGCCCGACTCTTAACCAAGTTGATAACCCGCGTGAGCGCAGACATATTGCGCCCTGGGCTGAGCAGCTCGAATCGGGCAAATAATAAGGACTCAGGAGATCAGACCAAGTGGCTGACTTTGATATTCCAGTATTGACAGATATACCCATCGTACCTATTCCTAAAGTACAGGACGGGGTGATGTCGCACTCGTCACCCTATCTGGCCAAGCCACCTCACCAGGAGCCTCTAGGCTTCCCGGCTGAACTGGTCGATAATTGGCATGATGTCGCGATTGCTAAAATGGGCGAGTTGTTGGGTAAATACCGTTCCCTGCAAGTATTCATGGATACTTGCGTGCACTGCGGCGCCTGTACTGATAAGTGCCATTACTACCTGGGTACAACCGACCCCAAAAACATGCCGGTTGCCCGTCAGGATTTGTTACGCCAAGTCTACCGCCGCTACTTCACCTTTGCCGGCAAGTATTTTCCTAAACTGGTCGGTGCTGTAGATCTGACTAAAGAAGTCCTCCAAGACTGGTACAGCTATTTCCATCAATGTTCGCAGTGCCGCCGCTGTTCTGTGTTCTGCCCTTATGGCATCGACACCGCAGAGGTTTCCATGGCCGCGCGTGAAATCCTGGCCTCGGTGGGCATGGGCCAGAAGTATTGCAACGAAATTATTGCCAAGGTGTTCGTCATTGGTAACAACCTCGGCCTGCCGGAGCCGGCGCTGGCTAACACACTCGAAGGCCTGGAAGAAGATATCGAAGAAGAAACCGGTGTCAAAGTGCGCCTGCCACTGGATGAAAAAGGCGCTGACATATTAGTTATCACACCGTCTGCAGATTTCTTTGCCGAACCACACGTAGATGGTCTGATAGGCTATGCGAAAGTTTTCCACGAGGCCGGAGTTTCCTGGACCCTCAGCTCCAAAGCCAGTGAAGCGGCCAACTTCGGTATGTTCATCGGCAGTTATGAAAACATGCGCAATGTGTCGCTGCGTATCCGCGAAGCAGCACTGGAACTGGGTGTCAAACGCATTATATTCGGTGAATGTGGTCACGCCTGGCGCGTCGCCTACAGCTTCCTGAACACCCTGGCCGGCCCGTTTGATTTTCTGGATCCGAAATACCCGATACCGCAACACATATGCGAGTTTACCTATAATCTGATCCAGGCAGGCAAACTGAAATTTAACAAGTCTGAAAATGACCATATGACCTTGACCTACCACGACTCCTGTAATGTGGCGCGTGCCTCGCGCATGGGTGACGAGCCAGGTGGTCAGTTCACAATACCGCGCGCTATCATCAAGGCATCCTGCAATAACTTTTACGATATGGATCAGGATACCATCGGTGAGGCTACTTTTTGCTGTGGCGGTGGCGGTGGTCTGTTAACCGACGATCTGATGGAAATCCGCGTCAAAGGCGCCTTGCCCAGAATGCAGGCCCTGAAGAATGTCGTCGACAATCATGGCGTCACCCACATGGCGGCTATCTGCGCAATCTGCAAGAGCCAGTTTGCCAAGGTGATGCCCTATTACGGTTTCACAATGGATCAGATTGTCAGCGTCCACCAACTGGTGAGTAACGCGATTGTATTGAGTGATGCACCTGCTGAAGATTCAGACGAAGCAGCGGCATAATTTTTTTATTGATTAACCTGGCAACGTAGATTCTCTAAATAAAGAATCACAGACTGGAGAACAAGTATGGCTACTTCTCGCGATGACGAAAAACTAACGTTCCGCATGTTCGAAGAAGGCGATCATAAGTGGGAAAGCTTCGCTGATGACATTTTCAACGAAGATAATTCACACAAGTGCCCGACCTATGTGCATCGCACACCGCCTTGTCAGGGCAGTTGCCCCTCGGGTGAGGATATCCGCGGCTGGCTGGACATCGTGCGCGGTATCGAAAAACCGCCGGAAGGCACTTCCATGCAGGAGTATGCCTTTCAACGTTCAACCGATGCCAACCCCTTCCCATCAATGATGGGCCGGGTTTGCCCGGCGCCCTGTGAAGACGGCTGCAACCGGAATAACGTTGAAGATTTCGTTGGCATTAATGCGGTTGAACAATACATCGGTGATACGGCCCACAAGGAAAAATTCAAATTTGCCAAAGGCCCTGCACTGACGGGAAAAAAAGTTGCCATTATTGGCGGTGGCCCGGCTGGCCTGGCGGCCGCTTATCAGTTGCGGCGCCGTGGTATTGCATCAACTGTG
>CAYPEL010000020.1:0-9608 GCA_964409635.1 uncultured Gammaproteobacteria bacterium
GGGTGCGGATATCATTGTCGTCATGAGTGAGCTGGGTATTCATAAAGACAAAAGACTGGCTGATGTGATCGATCCGGGTGTCGCCGTATTTTTCTCGGCACATACCCATGAGACTGTGTTCGAGCCGATACAATCGGACAGTGGCGCAGTACTGGTCGAAGCCGGCAATGACTCCTATTTAGGCCGGATGGATATTACTGTACGCACCTCGCGCCGTGGCGCGAGCATTCGCTCCATTAACTGGCAGATACTGGATGTCGATGCCAGCGTAGCCGAAGACCCGGCCATGAAAGCCCTGGTAGATGCGGAACGTGCACCCTACCTGGCCGATAACGTTGCCATGGTTGCACCACCGTTCATGATTCAAACACTGACTCAACCCATTGATACCGTCATTGGTCATACCCACAACCTGATGGATCGTAAAGATGTACTGGAAAGTACCTTTAATAACGGCTGGACCGATATGTTACGCCAGGATATGGGGACACAAATCGCTATGTCTCCCGGTTTCCGCATGGGTGGCACGGTCACCGGGACGGGTATGACGTATGAAAATGGCGCCATTGCTGACGGGGCTGTCACGATAGAAGATGCCTATCATTTCTTCCCGATGTTCTACGGTATAACAACTGCACAGGTTACTGGCAAACGCTTGTATGAAATTCTCGAACGCCAAATGGGCGCGAGCTTTTCGTCCGAACCTTTCAATCACCGCGGCGGCTGGATCATGGGTTACTCCGGTCTGGACATGCAGCTTGATCTAGCAGCAGGCGACGGCAAACGCATCAAATCACTGCGCTACAGTGATACCGGTGTTCTTGTCAGACCCGGTGATACCATCAGTGTTACAGGTTGCGTGCGCATGCCGATCGATTACCCCGGCAAACTCTGTGCAGTTGATGGTTTTACCAATATCGCCCCGGTCTATACCAATCCAATTAAAGGCATTCCATGGACAGCGGTTGATACCTTTATCAAGCTGATGTCGCAGAATACTTTTGACGGCAGCCGTGACAGTATCGTGGATGCCAGCCTGACTGCCTTGTGGCCAGGTGTGGATTTCATACAACCGCTGATGGGTGTCGGTTATGGCAAACCTGCCGAAGATTTACAAGATTGTGGCTACTTCAAGCTGAACTGCTCGAATGGCCGCGGCAGTAGCGGTTTTGGTGGCTTTGGCGGTTTTGGTAGCCGAGGTGGTTTTAGCGGTTTCGGGTTCTTCTGAATACCAGACTCCATAAAACCTTAGAATAGAAAAGGCCCCGCAAGGGGCTTTTTCTTTGCCTGTACGAAGCACCTGACTCCCTCAAGCACAAGCAATAGCCTGCCAGAATGTCAGTTTAGCCCCAATTAAAATAAGCATTAAAATATAATACTATCAAATACTTATAATTTAACGCTATACACTAGTCTATCGATTACGTTATTATCCATATAATCGGCACAGGGAATCTGCCAAAATGTCAGAACCTAGCCGGAGACCCCATGGCCGATAAAATAATATCTCTCGAAACTCAATCACTGATTGATGCGCAGGATCACCCTTTCGTCCTGATCGATGACAGCTACAATATCGTTGCCGCCAACAAAGCCTACCAGCAAGCCTACGGTGTTAGTGGCGATCAAATTATTGGCCGCAAATGTCATGCAGTCTCACACCATTCCAACAGACCCTGCCACATGAATGGAGAAGACTGCCCACACAAAAAAGTTTTTGAAACTGGCAAAGCCCATCAAGTGTTACATATTCATTACGATGCTCAGTCCCAGCCTGAACACGTGCGTATTAAGGGCTCCCCAATCCATGGACTGGATGGCGAATTATATCTGGCTGAAGCGGTATTTCCTCTGGCAAGTTCCTCCGATCTCAAATCAGATGACCACAGCATGATTGGTGAATCACCCGCCTTCCAACGTTGCATTGAAGGAATGACACGTGCAGCAGAAACCAATGTGCCAGTATTAATAACCGGTGAAAGTGGCACCGGCAAAGATATGTCCGCCCACTATATTCATCGCCGCTCAAATCGTGCCGGCCGTAGTCTCAGCATGGTGGATTGCAGCGCCATCAGCGAGTCCATGTTTGAAAGTGAATTATTCGGCCACGAACGCGGCGCTTTTACCGGTTGTGTCGGCCGCCGCCATGGGCTGTTTGAACAAGCCAACGGGGGCACGTTATTTTTTAATGAAATTGCTGATCTGCCGGCATCCATGCAGGGCCGTTTATTACGCGCTATGGATACAGGTGAATTCAGGCGCGTAGGCGGAAGGGAAACGTTGATGTCTGATGCGCGAATCCTCTGCGCCACGAGTAAAAACTTGCGCTCGCTTGTTGCTTCGGAACAATTCCGTGCTGATCTATATTACCGCATCGCCGGAATCATCTGCGAAATACCGGCCTTGAGAGAACGGCGTTCTGATATACCCTTAATTGCCAATACATTAATCAAACGCGATGGGCATGAATCGAGCTACGCTTCCAGCCTGACCGATGACGCCATTGACAAGCTCTGTGAATACGACTATCCGGGCAACATACGCGAACTACGGAATACCTTGCAGCGTGCTGCCGTACTGAGTACCAACGGGGTAATTACCGCCGACGAGATACACTTCGATGAATTGCATAACAACCACCGCTACAGCCCGCAACAGATACTGCCTGGCGCATCAGATTCACCGTCCATGAAGGGCGTCGAATCACAGTACATTGCCGGGCTACTGTCCGAACACCAAGGCAAGCGCGCCAAAGTTGCTGAAGTACTGGGAATCAGTGAACGCACTTTGTACCGGAAAATCAAGCTATATGGCTTGCAGACGATAGGACGTCATTAATTTACGACGTAAGAACTCCCACCCCCATTGCCTTATAGATTCAGCTAAACTTGAATGATGGCAACCCTACCCAATCTAATTGATAGAATTCGGGCACTGATTGCTGCGCCTTCCGTCAGCAGTGTCAATCCTGACTGGGACCAGGGCAATAATAAGGTCACTAATCTGCTCGCAGGTTGGCTGGAAGACCTTGGCTACCAGATCGAGATTCAACCCATCCCCCAACAACCCGGCAAATCCAACCTGATTGCCACACTCGGACAAGGGCCGAACGGACTGGTACTGGCCGGGCATACCGATACGGTGCCCTATGACGAAGGCCGCTGGAGTAACGACCCTTTCAGCCTGACTGAAACTAACCAGCGCTTGTACGGTCTCGGCACATCAGACATGAAAGCTTTTCTTGCAATCGCCATGGAAGCAGCGCTGCAGGTCTCGGCAAAAGAGTTGACCGCGCCACTCATCCTGCTTGCGACAGCCGATGAGGAAAGCTCCATGGCTGGCGCCAAAGCCCTGGTTGCAAGTCAAAAACCGCAGGCACGTCATGCCGTCATTGGTGAACCGACCAACTTACGCCCCGTGCACATGCACAAAGGTATTATGATGGAATGCATTCGCCTGACTGGACGCTCCGGACATTCCAGCGACCCTGCACTGGGTAATAATGCACTCGAAGGCATGCACCGCGTCATGTCGGATTTACTGGAATGGCGTAAACAGCTGCAAGCAAAATACAATAATTCTCTGTTTGCCGTACCGGCTCCCACGCTGAATCTGGGCCACATTCACGGTGGCGATAACCCAAACCGGATTTGTGCCGATTGTGAGTTGCATATCGACCTACGCCCCTTGCCCGGTATGGATCTCGAAGAATTACGCAGCAGCTTGAAACAGCGCGTGAATGCTGTACTCGCCGATAGCGGATTACAGGTTGACGTTCACCCACTCATCGACGGAACACCGGCAATGGAGACACCTATCGACAGCAAAATTGTAAAAGCAGCCGAGGCATTAACCGGGTACAGCGCTGAAGCCGTTGCCTTTGGAACTGAAGGCCCCTATTTAAATAAGCTGGGTATGAATACCGTGATACTGGGTCCGGGTGATATCGCCCAGGCACATCAACCGGATGAGTATCTGGCATTGGAACGCATCGAACCTACCGTTTTACTATTACAAAAACTAATCCGGAAATTTTGTTACCCTGCCTAGCCCGGATTAAAACACAATCTCCGTAGGGTGGGGTGAGGTACGAACTCCACCCTACATTTTGACTTTTATGACACCCTCCGGGAAAAAGGGAGTTAACGGGACAGCAGTGAAGATTAATAGCTTAACTCTTCGAACTTCCGGGCGTTTTTTCTGTACCCACTAATAACTTAGATGTAGTCTACAATCCCATGACAAAAAGAATAATCACCCAGCAGGAACAAAGCCTGGTCGAAAACATCAGACAGGCCGCCCCCTATGTTCACAGTCACCGTGGCGCGACCTTCGTCATTCTGTTTGGCGGTGAAGCCATCGATGACCGGTTTGCCGGACTGATCCACGATATCGCACTGTTAAACAGCCTGGGTATCCGCATCGTCCTGGTACACGGTGCACGCCCACAAATCGAACAGCGCTTAAAAAAAGCCAAGGCTGAAATACGCTACGTCAACGGATTAAGACTCACCGACGACGCGGCGCTGGCCTGCGTCAAGGATGCTGCGGGCAGCTTACGCGTTGAAATCGAAGCCAGGCTGTCGATGGGTCTGGTAAACACGCCGATGGCCGGCGCCCGTCTGCGGGTTTCGTCTGGGAATTTTGTGATCGCCAGGCCGCTGGGGGTACGCGACGGTGTTGACTATTGCCACACGGGCGAAGTACGCCGCATTGATAGCGAAGCCCTGCAACAGCACCTGCAGGAACAGCGTATAGTTTTACTGTCACCGCTGGGATATTCACCAACGGGAGAAGTCTTCAACGTCAGCGCAGAAGAAATAGCCGCCGCGACAGCAACCGCACTGCGCGCAGATAAACTCATCATGCTTACCGAACAGCTGACTTTACGCAACAGCAAACGGCAGGAAATTCGCCAGTTATCGCTGCTGGAAGCCGAACAATTAATTAAGTCGCGGCGTAAGCTCGAAGCACAAACCCGGCAGCATCTCAACAATGCCATCGAGTGTTGCCGGCGCGGCGTCAAGCGGATTCATCTTATTGAACGCAGCATTGATGGCGGCCTGTTACTGGAATTGTTTACCCGTGACGGCATAGGTACACTCATCAGTGCAGAATCGTATGAAGGACTGCGTGCTGCCACAATTGACGATGTGGGCGGTATACTAGAGTTGATCGAACCTTTTGAGAATGAAGGCATACTGGTCAAACGTTCGCGAGAACGGTTGGAAATAGAAATCAGGCATTTTCATATTCTGATGCGCGACGGGACGATTATCGCATGCGCCGCACTTTACCCCTACCCGAAAAATATTGCTGAACTAGCCTGCATGGTTGTCCACCCGGCGTACCGAGATCAAGGGCGCGGCGGCTTGTTGCTGGAGGCTGTCGAACGTCGCGCCAGACAAGCCGGCATTAGTAAAATATTCGTACTGACTACCCAAGCATCCCATTGGTTCCAGGAGCACGGTTTTCGCCGGGAAAAAATGGAAAACCTGCCTGTAAAAAAACGCTCGCTGTACAATTATCAACGCAACTCCAAAGTGTTTATAAAGGTGATCGAATAGACTATGCCACATTCAACTGAATTGCCTGTACAAGTTGTTCAATTGACTGATACACATTTATTTGCCGATGCAGCAGACACTTTACTCGGTCTGAACACTGACACCAGCCTGACCAAAGTAATTGACTTGGTAAAACTACAACACTTACCCAATATTGTGGTCGCCAGCGGTGACCTGGCCCACGATGGTTCTGAACAAGCTTATAAACGGCTGAAAGATAATTTTTCCCGGCTGCATACACCGGTTTATTGCTTAGCTGGCAATCATGATGAAAACATAACATTGCGTGCACAGCTCAACGATGGACAAATAAGAGCCTGCCACAAGATGACGACAGAAAATGGCTGGCAAATGGTGTTCGTGAATTCCACTATCGCGAACAGCGAAGCTGGACATATCTCCAAACAGGAACGCTATCAACTCAACGAAACATTAACGAACTCGCCTGCTCAACCAACACTGGTCTGGTTACACCATCAACCGGTACCTATAGGTAGCCGCTGGCTGGATAAAATGGCGGTTGATAATGGCGATGCTTTTTTGTCCGTACTCGAAAAGCATACCCAGGTCCGGGCCGTGATATGGGGGCATATCCATCAACAATTCGAGGCTGAACACAAACACTTCAGACTGCTTGCCTCGCCCTCTACCTGTATTCAGTTTGAACCTGGCAGCGAAAAGTTTTCGATAGACCCTTTACCACCGGGCTACCGCTGGTTGAAGCTATACAAGGACGGTACATTTGATACCGGTATCGAACGCCTGGCGGAAATTCCCGGTGAAATCGACATGGAAAATAAGGGTTATAGCTGAAGTGCTGAAATCCAGGTAATTCTAACTCAAGTTTTGGAGTTCAGCGGATACCGCTCCATCAAATAACCCAAACAGTCCTGCCGGATTACCCGCTCATCTAACGTAAACATCGACGGCATTACCGGTCTAATAGTCCGCAATACACCATTTTCCGCTTTAAAAAACTGGCCTGCAACATCCTTACCCTGCTCATCCCAAGCTTCCAGCACCGCATCGGACGAATTCAATTGCGCTAAAACAAATCCAGCCGATAATTCATGAAAATTCATATGATCCAGATCAGCGATAAAACTAATATCGGACTGCGATTTTTCAAAACCAAAACTGAAGGCACGCGGTACTTTAACAATTGCCACGGTATGAAACAGATTTACGTCATGCGCGGCTAGCGGATGATTTGGGATTTCACTCAAATGTAAACAGGCTTCAAGAAATTCACTCGCGTGCTCAATACCGGCTGACTGCCCGACCTTGCCACACTCGACTGTCACCGCCGGACATAGCTTGGAAAAGGCTAGCGACTGCACACCTGTTGGCCGCGTAAAATAAACCAACGTCCGGCTAAACAATGAAGCCAGATGCATAAATCGATTATCCACTCTGTTAATACAGGCGTAATGTGGATTAATACCGGTATTATTATGCACATCCACACTGGCAAACACATTCCGCGCCTGCATAGTGTCGACAATCTCTGACATCATGCGCTGCTCAGGACAGGCTTCTTCTTCACTACCTGGCCAGACACGATTATAGTCAGGCTGCCCCGCCAGACGGCGTAATCCTTTTTGTGCAGCTTCGACATTGCCGACAAACAGGCTAAGTGCTCTTGGTAGTTCCTGGTCTTTATGTTTCTGTAGTAGATGCTGGATTGCCAACAATCCTGTGGTCTCATTACCATGCAAGAGTACCGATACAAACAAGGGCTGCTCGCGCCGGCCGGATAAGTGCACAAGTGACGGGCCACCCAGTAGTTCCAGCAATTGTTCAGGCCGGGTTGTTAAGAACTGCTCCGGTAAACTGTCAATCTGTTTTAACATATTGTCCTGCCGCAAACACCCAGCAACCTAAACGCTCCAGTCGTGTACAGGATCCCCACTTTGCTGCCGCTCGTAGTAAGCCCTGGTTAACGCGGCCATATCCCGGCCATGACAAGCCGTATAAGCACGCTGCCAATCGCTGCCCGTACAGGTATTTTCAACCCGTTTATATACCGTTTCAAGGTAGCGATCGCGTTGACTTGCATCAATCCCCAACAAGCCAAGCCCGTAACGGGCCATCGGAATCAGTTGATCGAGCAGTACCCGTTGAATGGATAACTTTCGGCCATCCAGCCAGACAATTTGTGCATCCAGGCCAAACTGCGCAGCCGCGTAAAAATTATCCCGCGCGGTTGAAAAAGGTATTAGTATTTCCGGCGCAATATCCTGTTCTGCCAGCGCATGCACCAGGCCAAAATAAAAAGCGGCATTAGCAATAGAGTCATGCATAGTCGGCCCTGCCGCCATCACCCGATGCTCTATCCGCAAGTGGGGTGTGCCGTCACCATCGAAGCCAATCAACGGACGATTCCAGCGCCAGATGGTACCGTTATGCAAGCGTAGGTGGCGCACTTTTTCAAGTGGCTCATCAAACTCCATCGGTAATAACACCGGGAAATGTGCCTGGTTTTCTGTAAAGCATTCCAGTAAGGATTGCTTGGCATAACCGGTTCCGAAACTGACCCGGCGAACCGGGCCACGCGCCGCACCGGCGAAACCGCCCACTTCCACAGCCTGCTCAAACAACGGGATACGGGTTTCGCTCCACAAATCCTTACCAAACAAATAGGGCGAGTTAGTGGACGCCGCCACCATCGGCGCTGAGACTATTTGTGACGCATTATAATAACGAACCGCGCTTTGCTGACTCACCTTTAGATGTATTTGTAAAGAAGTGGCCGCCGACTCCAGCATGACATCGCGGTGTAAGATATTCAGGTGATCACAGCCGTGAATATCCAGCTGTATTGGGTGGCCATCGCGCAGCCTCAGCACCTGATCATTGAGCGCACGATAACGCTTCATATCTGACATATTTGCCAGACTCAGATCTTCCTGACGCACACTCGGCAGAATGCCAATCATTGCCAACCGGCAATCCATGTCACTGGCCACACGGGTACAGGCGTCCCAGGTAGCCGTTAACTCTTGTTCCAGCGCCTGCAAAGCGCCGTCTTTAAGCAACTGCGGTTCGACGTTCAATTCAAAATTAAAACGTGCCAGTTCTGGAACCACCATGTCATTTTTAAGGCTGTCTAAAAAACGTTTATTTTTTGGTACAGGCAATCCCTGCGTATCGGTCAACCAGGCCTCAACTTCCAGGCCACATACTGGCGTCCGGATAGAAAATTTCTGGCTGGAGAACCAGTCACCCAACAACCGGGTTTCAGCGTCCAGACGCGACTCAAAGGCGCGGAAATCCCGGTCAGTAAAATGACTATGAGTAATTTCGTCGCCCACTCACCTGCTTCCCTGTAGTTGCTGATTCAACGCCTGTAAACGTGCCTGCGTACCAATATCGATCCACTGGCCCTGGTGGTGCTCACCGCTGACCTGCCCATTGCGCATCGCTTCTATAAGTAGCGGCGCCAGAGGAAATTTCTCCTGCGTCTGATCGTGAAATAATTGCGGGCGGTACACACCGATGCCGCTAAAGGTCAGCTTCGGCTCACCCAACGCCAACACGCGGCCAGCCTGCAGCGCAAAATCACCCTTGGTATGATGCGGTGGGTTATCAATCAGGACAAGATGCACCATACCCACAGGCGGGTTGAGTGTCGCATAGGGAAAATCTGTAAAGATATCACCATTTATAACCATAAAGGCTTCGTCACCTAGCAAAGGTAACGCACGGCGGATGCCACCGCCGGTTTCGAGGGCGCCGGCCGGTTCCCCGGAATACTGGATATTGACACCATAGCGGCTACCATCGCCGAGTGTTTCGACCAGTTGCTGCCCCAAGTGCGCATGATTGATCACTACGTCTGTTATGCCGGCATCCGCCAGCGACAACAAATGATATTCGATCAATGCCCGGCCACCCACCCGCAACAGCGGCTTGGGAGTAGCGTCCGTTAACGGCCGCATGCGCTCGCCACGTCCAGCGGCCAGTATCATGGCTTTCATAGAACCGAAAGATACATGAAACTGTAGCAAAAAGGGATGTAGCAATAGAAACCGGACATGA
>CAYPEL010000020.1:9708-26458 GCA_964409635.1 uncultured Gammaproteobacteria bacterium
ACCTGTAGGCTCCTGGCGTTGAACCTTATTTTCCTTGTGCCGAAATTTAGATATCTGACGATACACGTTTTTACGAGCCCGGTTGATACTACCCAATGGACGATGCTCCACTAAACTATGCCAGGGCGTCATGGAAATATTTTCACAGAATTGCATTTGCTTATCGGCATCAAAATCTTGTTTAGGGATTAATATTTTGGCGATTTTCCTGAAGGGAGAAACCGTTTCATCCCAGACAATCGTCGCATCTTCAATGGGCATGGTATTAGGGTCAGTCTGAAACTGAACCATTAAATCAAAGCAGACATCTTGACTTGCCAATTGACGGACCATAGCCTCACGCAGATAATTTTCTGTTAAATTTTTGGGCAAGGGTTGGGTAGTTTTTGAACAGGGTATGGCTGAATATTTAACCGCTTTACCAGCTCCAAATAAATACGGCGTGGTGCTCCAGTAACGTATTTCTAGCGGGGTCGGATGGTGTTTGCGGGATTTCAGGGCAATGTTCAGTTCATGCAAGTGCAAGCCGAAAGGATTAAAAAAGAACCAGGCCTTTTTTTTGACTATTTCAAGAAAATCTTCAGCATTTCGTATTGGCAAGACAGGGTGACTAAGCAGTAGAATATCTTGTGTACGGCTATCCTTTTCATCGTTTAGTAATTTTTCACCTTTAACACCCATTACTTTTATAGCCATTCCCAACATGGCTTTTTGTTTGTCATGATCAACCGTTTCTGTCGCCGTAGAATATCGAATCCAGGCTGAATATTCTCCAGGTTGACTAAATAACCCTACCTTCAGATCAGAAGGTAGTTCAGGCACACTGAATTGTGCACGAACGCAACCATGCTGTTTAGGATGTGCATCCCGTAACATGGTAGACCCTTTATACTTATCCACAATGCTACGTGTCAGCGCATCTGCTAACGCTTGTGTAGTTTTATCCTCATCGGGTTTGGGATATTCTTGCGCGATCTCAAGCATGGTTGGAATTGTAGCGCAGGATGCCATCAAGGGTACTGCATAGAGTAATCCACATGCCCATTTGAAGTGTTTATAGTGTTTATTCGAACAGGGAGTTTTCATTATTAGCCTTGCTTAGAAAATAATTGGTCGGATTTAACAATTCAAAATAGCTTGGAGGTTCAAGTCTTTTCCTCGGCATTATTATAAAATCATTTTTATTTATCGCCAATTATTTTAGTGCGTTAACTGCCCTTCCACACCCTTAACAAATCCACCTAAAATTTCCAAGTCGTCATAACGCTCACAAACTTCACTGACATACCCCAGTGTGTGCGGAACATCTTTCATATACCCGGTTTTATTATCCCGGTGTTTTAATCGGGAAAAAATACCGGCTGCCTTCAGGTGCCGTTGTACACCCATTAAATCAAACCAGCGCAGGAATTGTTGTTCGTCGCATTGGTCAGGACGCATAATACCGGCCTGTAGCGCCAGCTTGTGATAGCCCAGCGCCCAGCTTTCTACACGCTCTTGTGGCCAGGTTATATAGCAATCACGTAAGAGCGATACCAGGTCGTAGGTTACTGGGCCTATTACTGCATCCTGAAAATCCAGAATGCCCGGATTATGGTTCGGCACGTTCATCAAGTTGCGGGAATGGTAGTCGCGATGGACGCAGACTTGGGGTTGTTGCAGTGCGTTATCAGCTAACAGTTCAAAAACTTCATTTAATGAAATCTGATCCGCCCCAGTTAGTTTTATATTGCAATGACGGTCTAGCAACCAGTCGGGGAAGAGTTGCATTTCGTTCATTAAAAGCTCGTGGTCATAAACGGGTAGTAATCCGTCTTTTACACCACTGCCTTGCAGGGTTGCCAGTGCGCCCAGTGCATCGCTATAGAGGCGGTCGACTGTTTGGTCGTTCAGGACATGGAGATATTGTTGACTGCCTAAATCACTTAGTAACAGAAAGCCTAGTGGTAGATTTTGTTCGACGATGGCGGGTACGTTGAGACCAATATTGATGAAGGCTTCGGCGATGGCGATGAAGGGGCCGCAGTCTTCTTTGTCGGGTGGGGCATCCATGACGATATGGGTTTTGTTGTTATAGGTAACTCTGAAGTAGCGTCTGAAGCTGGCGTCTGCTGAGGCGGGTTCGATTTTGTAATCTTTGAAACCCAGGTCGTTTGATAGCCATTGTTCCAGTATTTTTTTTCGGTTTGGCAAGTGTTTTTCCTGGATGCTGTGTGGATTATACCGGGATTATACCTTTCATTGTGGTTGGCGATAAGGCTCCGCTTCATAACCCAAACGTCCTCTGTAGAGTGGGGTAAGGCACGAACCCCACCAGTTGTTACAGGTTCCGGTGGGGTTCGTACCTCACCCCACCTTACTTTTGCTTTTGTTTGTACTGATCTTTGTTCGCAGGTCGTCGGCTATCAGGTAGAAACAGGGGACGATTACCAGGATCAGGATAGTTGCAAACAGCAGGCCGAAGCCGAGGCTTACCGCCATGGGGGACAAGAAGGCTGTTTGACCGGTGGCGAAGAATATTAGGGGTGATATACCGAGAAAGGTTGTCATGGAGGTTAACAGGATTGGCCGGATGCGCACCCTGCCCGCTTCCACCACGGCGTCTATTCTATCCCAACCTTCGCGGCGCATTTTTTTTGTAAAATCTATCAGTATCAGCGAGTCGTTGACGACGATTCCGGTTAGCGCCAAAAAGCCAATCATGGATAGAAATTGCAAGTGGTAACCGAAGAGCATGTGCCCGAACACCACGCCGATCATTCCAAAGGGGATTGCCAGCATGACAACCAGTGGGTCGAGCATCGATTTAAATAACGCGGCAAGGATAAAAAAGATAATCGCCAGCGAGAGTATCAGCGCCGATTTCATGTCCTTGAACGAATCTTCCGCTGCTTTCTTTTCGCCTAAAAATAATAAATCAAACGCAGGGTTGCTGCTGCCGTATTTCTTTTCAATCAGATCAGTAACGGCAAGCGCCGTGGTTATCTGAGTATCAACTTCGGCGGTGACAATGGCCAGGCGCTGGTTATCTCGGCGCTGGATGGAACTGTATCCCCGGCCTTCATTGATATCGGCAACATCACCCAGATACACCATGCGGCCGTCTTCCAGGGTAACCGGTAAAGATGTCAGGGTGCTATTGCGCCTGACTGAATCCGGATAAATAACCCGCACGGGTATGCGTTCATCACCCCAGGTCACTTGCACCGCTTCCAGTCCTAGAAACCCGGTACGCACGGCATCCGCTAGTTGTTGTTGGCTCAAACCCAGTTCACGGCCACGTTCGTTGAGGCTATAGCGGTATTCGAGTTTACCAACTTCAAGATCCTGCCTGACATCGTGGACACCCGGCAGTTGCCTTAAATAATTACGTATCTCTGTTGCCTGGGACAGAAGAATATCGACATCTTCACCCAACACACCGACTTCTATATCTGCGCCAGCAGGCCCACCCTGGGGGCGTAAAATTGACAAGCGTTGTATACCTGGCAAAGCAATCAGCGCATTGCGCACATCATTAATAATGTCTTCGGTAGCACGCTGCCGCTTACCTTCATGACTGAATTTCAGACTGACCAACGGTGAAACAAAGCGCTCGATAAATCCTTTCGGTGCAGGCTTCTGTAAATCGATGATCAACTGGATAAAGTGACTGCCCAAACGGAAGCGGTTAAAATCGACAAAGGTCACGCCGACATTCGTCAGCAAGGTGTCGAGTTCATTCTCGCCCATCTGTTGCATCACGGCAGTTTCGATACGCACCGCGAGCCGTTCGGTGTCTTCCAGACTATAGGTACTCGGTGCTTCGATATTAACAAAAAACTGGCCGATATCTGCATGACCAAACATTTGGAAGGGCAAGCGTGTTATCGCAAAACTCATGGCAACTGCAAGCACACCGATCGCGGCCAGCGACATGAAATAACGGTGCCTTAGCGCCAACCTTAGGCCGCTAATATAGCGCTGTAACAGCGCTGGCCAGTCAATGCGCGGCTTGCGTTTTTTAGGCTTATCCACGCGCAGTAATTCGGCTGCATGCGAAGGCAGGACGCCAAAGGCTTCCCACAGCGAACCGGCTAATGACGCCGCTACGACGACCGGAATAACTTCGATAAAGGCACCCATGGTGCCGCCGATGGCAAACATAGGCAGAAACGCTGCAATCGTTGTAGAGGTAGATGCCATGACTGGCCAGAACACTTCGCGGCTGCCGGTCTCCGCCGCCTGGATAGCGGACTGCCCCTGCTCCATATGCCGGTAAACATTTTCGGTGACGATGATGGCATCGTCGACGATCAGGCCCAACGCAATCAGAAAAGAAAACAGCGTCACCATATTAATGGTGTAACCAAAATAATTGATCGCCAGTACGGCAACCAGGAATGAAACGGGTATACCCATCGCGGTTATCAGGGCCACCCGGAAATTCAGGAACAGGTACAACGATAACAACACCAGCACCAGGCCGACCAGACCAGAAGATTTAACAGTATTCAATCGGGTTTCGACATAGATGGATAAATCGCTGAATAACCCCACCTTGATGCTCGCCGGTAACGTTTGTTTCAGTTCGTCTGCCAGCGCGCGTACTCGCTGCGAGACTTTTATGGTCGAGGCATCGGCGGTTTTTGTTATCGTTAGATTGACGGATGGCTG
This sequence comes from uncultured Gammaproteobacteria bacterium, assembly GCA_964409635.1. Taxonomy (GTDB): domain Bacteria; phylum Pseudomonadota; class Gammaproteobacteria; order DSM-19610; family DSM-19610; genus CAYPEL01. Next base: position 14,365 of record CAYPEL010000020.1, read on the forward strand.
ACCGCCAAAACGGCCGATGGTTTTTGCTTCCTCCAGCCGCAAATTGACGCTGGCAACCTGCGCAAGACGTAATAACCCACCCTCCTGACTGCGCCTCACCACAACCTGGCCAACCTGTTCCGGATCAGGTACCACGCCCTTGCCGCGCAACAAAATATCGCCTTCATGCGCCTTAATCGAACCACCGGGAAGATCACGCAGATTACCGCGAATCGCCGAAATCACTTGCTGTAAAGAAACACCCCGCGAAGCCAGTTGGCGGGGATCCACTTCCACCCAGATTTCCCAGTCACGGTCACCCGCAATACCCACACTGGCAACGCCGGGTAGCTGCTGCAGTTTGCGTTTTACATCATCGGCGGTTTCATACAGAAAGCTCCGCGAGATATCGCCAAACAGGCTCAAGCTGATCACTGGGAAACGCGTTTCGAGGCGTGTAAGTTCCGGTTCTTCGGCTTCATCCGGCAGGTCAGTTATCAAATCCAGTTTGCTGCGCAAATCGCGCATGAACTCATCGACATCGGCGCCCGATTTCAGCTTGAGGGTAATGCTCGATACACCTTCATTGCTGATCGACGACATAACGTCAATGTCCGCCATGCCGTCAAATTGTTCCTCGATAGGAATGGTTACCTGTTGTTCCACCTCTTGTGGAGATGCGCCTTCAAATACCGTCGAAATCCGCGCCATGTCGAGTTCGACAACCGGAAACATTTCCTGCGGCATGGCATACCAGGACAGCACGCCAGCGATGAGTATCAAAGCCAGCAGTAAATTAGTAATCAGCGGATTACGGATCGAAAAACGAATTATGCCCATAGGTAATCTTTCAGGACGGATCCTGGCCGATCACCACAGCCTGGCCATCGGACAGGGCGGCTACATCACGCACAACAATTTTCTCACCTGCCACCAGTCCTTCAGTAATAACTTGCTGCTGTTCAAAACGCACGCCCAGGGTAACCGGCTTACGTTGCAACCTGTCATCCTTAACGCCGTATACATAGACAGCGCCCTCTTCCTGAACCAGCGCCGTCAGCGGGACAACCAGAACGTTTTCTAGTTTCTCCAATGGCAGTATGGCGCGTGCAGATATACCGGAACGGGTTTCTTCTACCGGCATGCGTAAACGGATTTCATGGGTAAAGGTTTGCGGGTCTGGATCGGGCTGAACGGCAACCACCCTGGCAGTTATTTTTCCCCCTGCCACCTGGACAATAACATCATCGTCAAGGTTTAATGCGCGGGCCACTTCACCCCGGACCAGGGCATAAAAATCCAGCCGCTCATCGATCAGTTCAACTGCCTTTTGATGCTGCGTTGCAAAATCTCCCACATTCAAAAATACAGCGTTTACCCGCCCGCTGAACGGCGCCACCAGCTGGGTGCGTTGTGAATTTCGCTCCGCGCTATCCAGCTTTGCCTTGCGTGCTGCAATCCGCTGCGGCCCGGTATCCACACTGGAACGCAAGCGGGCCTGTTCCGAATAGCGTGCCGCCAACAAGGATTCAGCCTCGCCAATCCTGGATTTTGACGCCAGCGAACGTGCAATGAGGCTGTGCAGACGGTCGACCTCCGCCTGCTGTAATGCACGGCTTTGTTGCGCCAGTTTCAGCAAACGCCGGTCGCGCTGCAGATTACCCTGTTGCTGTTGCCAATCGGCCCGGGCTTGAATCACCGTATCTTCGTAATCACCGGCTTCCAGCTCCAACAGTTTGTCGCCCGCTTCAACCCGCATACCCGCTTCGATATGGCGCGCCGCAACCCGGCCAGCAACCTGGAACTGTACAGCCACTTTACGCACTGGCTGTAGATAACCGCTGACCTGTTCGACAGGCGCAAGCTGGGTTTGCTGTACCGCAGCAATGACGACAGGTGTGGCTGCCAGCGCCTGTAACTCGGCCTGATGCTCAGGGCGTGACCAGATCAAGGCCACCGTAATCACCAGCAGCAGAAATAAAACAACGGCTTGTGGAAAAACTTTCAGACGCACGAAAACATCGATATAGTTACTCTATGAAAAGTTATTTTATGCGATTTTTTCTCCACCTGCTCATTTATTGTTCTGCCAACAGATGATGAAAACAAAGCCTTTTTTACCCGGCATTCAAGTGCTGCTATTCCTGTACAGCTTGCGAACAGAATTTTCTGAGTATCGATGTGATTAAATCACTCACCGGCCTGATTACGGGTTTACTTTTATGGCAAAATCTGTTTGCCGAAACCTGCCTGGATGGGCAGCAAGGCGCCGATTGCCAGGAACAAACCACACCAGCACAGCAGCCTGATTCTGCCACGAATGAAAACCCTGATCCCAGATTAACTCTGACCAACGAAAACGCTCAACGTTCCGATGCCTCTTACACCCGCCCTGCCGGAGTGCATTCAGCCTGGAATGTGTGCCCGCCACCACCAAAACGAAATATCCAGCCCGCTACGGCTGGCAATAAGGACGAAGAACCCCTGCAGATTGGCGGCTCGGAAGCCATGCGTAACGCCGAAGGACACTACAGTATTTCGGGTGAAGGCATTTTCGAACGCGGTAACGAGCGAATCCAGGCCGACCAGATTGATTATTTCTCAGCGGATAATACTGTTGAGGTCAGCGGGCGTTTAATCTATGACAATCCAACCGAACGTATACTCGGCAAACGCGGCAAGTTCTGGCTCAACGAAGACCGCGGTGAAATTGAAAACATCTACTACAAGCTCTACGACCGCCATGTACTCGGCAAAGCCGACCGGGCTTACCTCGATGAACCAGGTATCACGCGCTATGACGATGCCACCTACAGCACCTGCCCGGACGGCAGCAAAGTCTGGCGCATAAAAGCTGAAAAAATAGTATTGGATCAGAACGAAGGTATCGGAACTGCACTGGGTGCGCGTCTCGAGATACAGGGAGTTCCGGTACTCTACACTCCCTTCATGAACTTTCCGATTGATGACCGCCGCAAAACCGGTTTCCTGGTGCCTAGTTTTGGTCAATCCGATAATGGCGGTTTTGACTTGCGCATCCCGTACTATTTTAATATCGCACCACATTATGACGCCACGCTGACGCCACGCTATCTAAGTAAGCGCGGCTCACAATTTACCACAGAATTGCGCCACCTGGGTGATCGCAGCACGAGTCTTTTCAGCTATGAATATATACCGAATGACAAACTGACAGACCAAAGCCGCAACCGCTTGTTAGTACGCAATACGGCGCATTTTGGAAATCATCTGACGACAAACATTCACTATGACCGGGTATCGGATAAAGAATATCTCGAAGATCTCGGCGATTCACTCAGCCTGGCAAGTGTAACATTCCTGCAGCGATCCGCAGAGGCCCGTTACAACACGGACTGGTGGAACCTGGGCCTGCGCTTCGACGACTACCAGATACTCGACCGGAATCTGGCGCCGGGCAGCCGACCCTATCAGCGCCTGCCACAGATTACTTTTACCTCAACACTACCGGTTAATCCATACGGTACTTCTATCAACCTGAATGCCGAGCTGGTGAATTTCCGGCAGGACACCCGCGTTACTGGCAAACGCGCAGATTTCTGGCCACGGATCAGCCTGCCATTGCGGCGTGCCGCGTACGAAATCACACCCAGTCTGAGCTACCGGCTAACCAGCTATGATCTGAACAATCAATCGGCAGGTATACCCGCGAGCATCACACGCACCATGCCGGTCGCCAGCCTGGATAACAAATTATTTTTAGAGCGTGATTTTTCGCTCGGCAAAACCGGTTTTACGCAAACTCTGGAGCCGAGGTTGTTCTATCTTTATGCAGGCGGGCGTGACCAGTCTGATATACCTTTGTTTGATACCAGTGAGCCCACTTTTACTTACCGTGAATTATTTGTCGAGAACCGCTTCACGGGCGCAGACCGAATGGGTGATGCCAACCAAATAGCGTTATCTCTTACCAGCCGTTTGATCGATAACCGCACCGGCATTGAACGGCTAAGGGCTTCCATCGGTCAATTATTTTATTTCCAGAACCGCACGGTAAGGCTGGATAACAGCCCGCCGGATAATACCTCTTCATCCGATATTGCCGGTGAATTGGATCTGGCTCTGAGTAACAGCTGGACAGCCCGCTCAGACCTGATCATTAATCCGCGTGATGTTACGACCGAACGCGCTAACGTCCGTTTGCAATATCACCCCTCTTTCAGAAAGCTGGCCAATATCGCCTACCGCTACCGGCGCGGTGAACAAAACCAGATCGATACTTCGATGCTTTGGCCAATCGCCAGAAACTGGCATGTTGTCGGCCGCTGGTATTACGATATCAGTGATACCAAAACCCTGGAAAAACTTGCCGGTATCGAGTACGAAAGCTGCTGCTGGAGTGCGCAACTGGTCGTCCGTAATTTTGTCGACACCATCGAAAAGGATAACAACACGGCCATCCTTTTTCAGTTCGTCCTGAAAGGGTTGACCCGCATCGGCAGTAATATCGAATCCGTGCTGGAAGATGGTATCCTAGGCTATACCAGCAGCCCGGAAGAGTAACACATGAAGCGTAAAACCCTGTCCCTATTAATGATGTTGCTCATCAGCGGATCCCTGCAGGCATTCGAACCACTCAACCGCATCGTCACCATCGTCAATGATGATGTCATCCTGGAAAGCCAGCTCAACAACCGCGAAGCCATCGTGCTCGGCCAATTACAGGAAAAAAAAACCCAGACTCCACCCAGATCTCAACTTAGAAAGCAGGTACTCGACCGGCTGATCCTGGAAAATCTCCAGCTCCAGCTGGCCAAACGCAGTGGTATTAACATCGACGATGACACGCTGAACAATGCCTTGCGCGGCATGGCCCAGGAAAACGGTATGTCTCTGTCAGCTTTCCGTGACAAACTTGAAAGTGAAGGTTACAACTACATCCCATTCCGCGAACAGCTACGCGATGAAATCACCATGAACCGGGTTCGGCAAGAAATGGTTGAAAACCGTATCCAGATTTCAGAGCAGGAAATTGACAATCTGCTCGCCAGCTCCAGTGGGCTAGAAAACCGCGGCAAAACATTCCGGCTCGCACATATTTTAATTTCCGTCCCTGATGCTGCCTCACCCAAACAGATAGAAAAAGCGCAGGCGCGTGCAGCAACGATCCTGACCAAGCTCAAATCAGGTGAAGATTTTGCAAAACTGGCCATCGCAGAATCAGACGGCCGGCAAGCGCTGGAAGGTGGCGATCTGGGGTGGCGCGAGGCCAGCAAACTGCCTTCCTTGTTTACCGATGAAGTGCGCAAGTTGGATCAGGGCGGAATCAGTGATGTTATCCGTAGCCCAAGCGGCTTCCATATCATCAAGCTAACCGGCAGCCAGGGTGGCAAATCGCACAACATCACGCAAACCCGCGCCCGCCACATATTATTAAAACCGGACGCGTTCTCTACCAACAATGATATCCGCACCAAACTGGAACAGATTCACGAACGTGTTATCCACGGCGACGATTTTGCAGTACTGGCGCGCGCCTATTCCGAAGACCCGGGCTCTGCCAGCCAGGGAGGAGACCTTGGTTGGGTCAGCCCCGGCACCATGGTGCCCGAATTTGAAAAGGTCATGCAACAACTGCAACCTGACGAAATCAGCCAACCTATCGAAAGCCGCTTCGGTTGGCACCTGATACAGGTGCTCGAACGTCGCAGCCACGATAACTCGGATGAATTCCGGCGCACACAGGCCCGGGAGGCAATACGCCGCCGCAAGACGGATGATGAAATGGAGACCTGGATCCGCCGCTTGAGAGACGAATCCTATATCGAGCACCAACCCAACCCGGCATCGTGAATCAACCACCCCGGATTGCGGTTACCACGGGCGAACCAGCGGGTATAGGACCCGACTTATGCATCCTGGCGGATTCACAAAATTTTCCAGCAGAACTGGTGTTGATCGGTGATCCGGATCTAATCGAGCAACGCGCCGCCTTATTACAGTTGCCCGCCACTTTTTCCGATTATGATCCGGAGCGGCCTCCACAAGCCGGCCGTATTGTCATAAATCGTGTTACAACACTCTCACCAGTAACCGCAGGCAAGCTGGATCCAGCCAATGCAAACTATGTATTACGCACACTGGATCGTGCTGTGGAAGCTTGCCTGTCCGGAGAATTTGACGCCATGGTGACTTGCCCGGTACAGAAATCCATTATCAACCAGGCCGGCATTGCCTTTACCGGGCACACAGAATATCTGCAGGCAAGCACTCAATCCGATCAGGTCGTTATGCTGCTTGCCGCACCCCAGTTACGCGTTGCCCTGGCAACGACCCACCTAGCCTTGCGGGATGTTGCCGATGCTCTGTCTATAGAAGGTTTGATCAGCACTATACGTTGTCTGCACCGTGGCCTGGTCAGACAACTGGGCATCATCAATCCGGCCATTCTGGTAACCGGTCTTAATCCTCATGCGGGTGAAGAAGGTCATCTCGGTAGCGAAGAGACTGAAATTATTCAGCCTGCAATTGAACAATTACGCAAACAAGGTATCCAGGTAGAAGGCCCACTTCCTGCCGACACCCTGTTCACGCCCCCTTTTCTGGAACGGGCAGATGCCGTGCTTGCCATGTACCATGATCAGGGTTTGCCGGTGCTAAAACACCTTGGTTTTGGTCACGCAGTGAACATCACGTTAGGCCTGCCAATCATCCGCACGTCGGTCGATCATGGCACCGCGCTGACACTGGCCGGCAGCGGCCGGGCCGAGCCAGGCAGTTTGTATGCCGCCATTAATACTGCACTGGATATGGTCGCCGTCCAGAACAAAACATGAAACACCGGGCAAGGAAACGCTTTGGCCAGAACTTCCTGCACGATACGCAGGTCATCGAACAAATTATTCAAGCGGTAAACCCAAAGCCGGATCAGCATCTGATAGAAATTGGCCCCGGCCAGGGTGCCATTACGCTCCCCTTGCTCAGGGCAAGCGGCCGCCTTGAGGTTATAGAACTGGATCGTGACCTGATAACACCGCTCGCCGAACGCTGCCAGAACATTGGGAAACTAACGATACACAACGATGATGCGCTGCAATTTCCCTTCGACAAACTCAATCATGCCGGAAAACTACGCGTAATCGGCAACCTGCCCTACAACATCTCAACGCCTTTGTTGTTTCACCTGCTCGAATTCACCGGACTGATTTCCGATATGCATTTTATGCTGCAAAATGAAGTCGTCGACCGGCTGGCCGCAAAACCTGGCACACGCGACTACGGCCGCCTTTCAATCATGGTGCAATTTCACTGCGATGTTAGCAAGTTGTTCATGATCGGGCCAGATGCATTTCAACCCGCCCCCAAAGTTGATTCGGCCTTTGTCCGTCTTATACCGCACCCTAAGCCTCCAGTCAGTGTGATCAATACGGCGGCCTTTGCACAGGTAGTAAAACAAGCCTTTTCACAACGGCGGAAAACCTTGCGGAATAATTTACGTAACACATTGCCTGCAGCAGAGATAGAAGCGGCCGGGATTGACTTTAGCCTGCGAGCAGAAACACTTTCACTGGCAGACTTCGCCAAACTGGCCGATCAGCTGGAAAAATATTCCGGTTGAGAGGCTACTGAGTAAAGTTACGCGCTAACTACCAACGCTTCTGGGCATACACAAACGCCTGGCTCAATTCATCTCTTTCAAGTCCATTCGCCTGACCGCCACTGCCGGCCAGCAGGCTGTTATACGTTGAGTCCGGCATAGATTTCGATACCTTGATTGCAACCCCCTGATCACCAAACAAGCGGGCCAGTCTCAACCCATTGCCTCGTTTGCGTGTTTTTTTCGGGATATACGACCGGAACAGGTTAATTAGGTTAGCCGTTGAAAAATGATCCGCCCGACTATTTACTGTAGATTGCACTTCTTCCTCAACCATTACAGGAGGAATAGACAGATCCTCACTTGCTAGCAGCCCGGCAGGAAAAATGAAACCGGCTAGCAGCATAATACGGACTAATCCACGGGGAAACATATGAGATTGAATTTGCACTTTTGACACAGGCTCAGCTAAAGTAATCGGACTGGTGACTAGTATCCAAATAACGACAGGATATACTGTGACCTGCTTCACACTTCTAGCTACCCGGCCGCAATCAGCTGACCGGTTATTTTGACAATTTACAGCGTTATAATCATCAAAACCTGCTGATTTACCCCATAAATACCAATAAAATCATATACTGAAAAAACGAAACCACGTATCCTGTGCACTCGATACCAAACCAAGAAATATCCATGGCCAGCAACAATTACAATATCCAGGTTAATGTTAAAACCCAATACATTGAAGAACAGTCAGCGCCAGATTATGACCGCTTCGTATTCGCCTATACCATAACCATTAAAAACGAAGGCAATGTACCGGCCCGGTTACTGACCCGTCACTGGATAATCACTGATGCCAATAACAAGGTACAGGAAGTCAAAGGCGAAGGCGTGGTGGGTGAACATCCGCACTTGCAACCTGGTGAAAAATTTCGCTACACCAGTGGTACGATGATAGAAACTTCAGTTGGCAGTATGCGCGGCAGTTATCAGATGATCGCTGACGATGGCGTTGAATTTGATGCTGAAATTTTCCCCTTCACACTGTCCATACCGCGCACGCTGCACTAACAGCCAAACACAAGCTCCTAGCTGACGTATGACTATCTATGCCATTGGTGATGTGCAGGGCTGTTTCGACGAACTCCAGCGGCTGCTTAAGAAAATAAAATACAACCCGGATAGCGACCAACTCTGGTTCGCAGGTGACCTGATCAACCGCGGACCGAAGTCACTTGAGACCTTACGCTTTATTAAACAACACGCCTACGCCTGCGTGCTTGGCAATCATGATTTACACCTGCTCGCCGGAGCCAGCCATGAAAAGTTCCGCCGCCGTAAAGACACACTGGACGATATTTTTAATGCACCTGATCTGGAAGAATTAACCCACTGGCTTCGCCAGCAACCCTTATTACACCACGATAAGGATTGTGGTTTCACCATGATTCACGCAGGCTTGCCGCCACAGTGGGATTTAGAAATAGCAAAACGCCGCGCACATGAAGTGGAAGCCGTATTGCGTAACGGCGACCACACCGCATTCTTTGAACATATGTACGGCAACCAACCAGATCAATGGTCTGATAAACTTGATGGCTGGGACAGGCTGCGCTTTATCACCAATTGTTTTACCCGGTTAAGATATTGCACGCAGCAAGGCCATCTAGCACTGGACGAAAAAGGCCAACCCGGCAGCCAGGGTTCTGGTCTGCAACCCTGGTTTTCTTGGCCGCACCGAAAAACCCGACACTCAAAAATACTGTTTGGCCACTGGTCAACACTGGGCGCCTACCAGGGTAATAATGTTTATGCGCTGGATACCGGCTGCCTATGGGGCGGCAAACTTACCGCCTTAAAAATCAGCGATACGGCAACCCGGATAGAACTGGACTGCCCCGGCGCCCGCAAACCGGAGGTTGGTTATTAGAGGTTCAGAAGTGAATAAAGGTGTCAGATTTATTTTTCGATATACCTCAATTTTTTTCACTAAAATCTAATACAAAGTATCTGCCGGAATACAACTGGTTATTCAAACAGGCTGGTGCCGTTTCGGTTAGATCATACTAGTTAACGCATACGCAATAACAACGACTTAACCCTTTTTTATCCGCTGACTTGGCAATTACCCGGGAATACGTTCTAATGAACCGGTAGTTTAATAATTAATAACAATATGAGGATGAGGATGGGTATGATTATCATTAAAAAACCAGTTTTTCGCCGCCTTCTGTTAGCATTTGCACTAATCCCCCTTGGTTACTTTTTAACAGACATTGCCGCCCCGGCACTGCAGGAGCTACGCAAGCAGGCTGCAGGCATAGCTGTAGGACAGGGTAAAACCAGTAATCTTCACATCAGTTATCAACGCTGGCTGAAAAGTTATAACGCGACACCTGTCAGCGAAATCCCGATTGGCATGGTCTGGAACAAAGGCCTGTCGAGCGAATACAATGACGCGCGCGGCCTGGCAAGAATAGATATTCAAAGCGGGCAGGTTTGGGTCAAGGTGCAGGGGTTAACAGATGTTGGCATTTCTGATGTCTGGTTGCTAGACCGAAGTGATAGTAAAAACTCTGCTGTTAAGTCTATTAAGGTCGGGCAACTGACATTTACAAGCGAAGGCGCCTGGCTCAATACGCATGTCGATACGGATAGTCTGAAAGATTTCCAGATTAACTGGGTAGTCCTGGCACATAAAGATACTGATCCAATGCAACAGGGTATTCTGTTTGGTTCCACATCCCTCTTTCAGCGCGTCTATCACTACCCTGAATTGACGCCCCCGCCCTGGGAAACCCGTGCGGCTAGTGTAGAAAAGCAATCGGGTGTTGCCGTAGCTGATGGAATACTACCTGCGCATTATCCTAATGCAGAAATGATCAATCTAGGCCGTAGCGTTTTCTTTAACGAAACCTTTAGTGGCAATGGCCGTACCTGTGGCACCTGCCACCCGGAGAATAATAACCACGCACTCGATCCAACGTTTATTGCTACTTTACCGGATTCAGATCCTTTGTTTTTGGCTGAACGGCCCGCTCCAAACCCGTTAGCTAACAATTTTGAAAAACCGGAATTGATGCGCAAAGTTGGATTGATACTGGAAAATTCTAACGGTTTTTCCGACTTGCAGAATAATTTCACGATGCGCAGTGTGTCGCATTTGCTGGGCATGCGAACCTCATTGTCACCACCTTCCGATGGTGCAAACGATGGCACATCATTACCACCGAATCAACGAACCGGATGGAGTGGCGATGGTTCGCCGACGAATATCGCGGTGTCACCACAAACACGGGGTACGCTACGGGATTTTGCCATTGGCGCAGTCATTCAGCATTTTCCCATAACCCTCAATCGCAGTGCGGGTCAGGATTTCCGTCTACCTACAGAAACTGAACTTGATGCGCTGGAAGCTTATATGCTGTCATTGGGGCGACAGCAAGAGTTCGACGATTTGACTCAAATCAGTCTGACCGATGTGCGTGCCGATACGGGACGGCGGAATTATCTGGGCGAAAATCTGGCAAACGGTATTCCATGTAATGCCTGTCATCTGAACGGGGGTGCCAATACAGACCCCAACTTTGATTTTCCGTCCAGTGTTACACCAGCCGCATTTGAAATCAGTAACCGTTCTTTTGCGCCGCGTGTCGAGGAATTGATCGATCAGCCCGGTGATGTTGTTTTCGGTGGCCAGTTACCTTTTGATGATGGTTTTGGTAGCGGCACCAGTCTGTTTAATGTGCCAACCGTGATCGAGGCCGCCGATACCGGTCCCTTTTTCCATTCCAACCAGATCGACACGGTTGAGGGGCTAATTTCTTTTTATACCTCGCAACGTCATTTACGTAACGGTGAAGTGCTCGGACCTATTGTTGGGTTGAACGGATCGCAGGTTGCGAATGTTGGCGCCTTTATGCGCGTGGTCAACGCAGATGAAAATCTGCGTATAGCCATTGAGCTGATAACAAAATCGAAGCAACTTTACCGATGGCGTGACCGCCAAACCAACATACGGCTGGCACGGGCCGAACTCAAGGATGCAATAGAGGTACTGCAAGGTGGCCACCTGCATTTTGATGATGCCGTACCCTTGATAAAACGCGCCTTAAAGAGGACACGTTATTACCGGCCAGGTCGTGCGATAAGATATCTGAAGCTGGCGCGCACCTTGATGATTATTCGAACAGCGAGTAATGGATCCTGATCTTTAGAGATCGATTTATGGACGCTGGTTATCGGCCAGGAAGCTGCATAACTCAATTTTAGGATCACTGGCTTGAAACGATAAGACCTGTAAGCCTCACATTGAAAGAAAAAGATCTGTAATTTTCTTTCAAATTTCTGGGTGCGAGATATCAAGGTTGCGAGCGATTATTTAGCCAACCAGTTTTCAACTGGCAGGCTAGGTACGCGGGTGAACTCTCTGAGATTGGCTGTTACTACGGTTAGATTGGCTTCAAGTGCATGTGCAGCGATCAACATATCGTTAGGGCCAATGGGTGTTCCCTGACGCGCAAGATAGTGGCG
>CAYPEL010000021.1:0-26157 GCA_964409635.1 uncultured Gammaproteobacteria bacterium
CCCATTGAAAACCGTTCGTTTGTATAATAATAGTAGTTTGACAGGTTTGTGCTCGATTAAAATTATTTATAAAAACAGATCTAGCTGTTAGGACAGCCTGCATTCGCTGTCAACGACAATAAAATCAAATCACCATCAACTTTAACCGGGTAACTCGCGGCGCAGCCTTCATCCGGCGCAACCGCAGTACCGGAATCCAGTTGTATCTTCCAGTCGTGTAACGGACAGGAAACGCGCTTGCCATGCACAATGCCTTGTGAAAGCGGCCCACCTTTATGTGGACACTCATCGCGCAGTGCAAAGATCTCGTCATCAGCCGTACGGAATACGGCGATATCTCCATCAGTAGTGCGGACCACACGCGCACCCAGTCGCGGTATTTCATCAATTTTACCGATTTCGATCCAGCCGTCCTGCTCGCTCATAATTTCTTCTGCCTGTTGCATGATCAATGCCTCAACTTACCATCTTGATGGGCGTGAATTCGTGTTTGTCCGTCCCTTCGGAGCGGGCCTGCCAGGGGTCGTCCTGGGCAAATTTCTGGGAGTAGAGGAAACGTTCAGCGAGTGCTTTACGCCCGGTGTCATCTTCGACAACTTTGTCCTTAACAAAAGTCAGCCCAACACGTTCAATCCAGGGCGCAGTCCGCTCCAGGTAGTGGGCATCTTCGCGGTATAGCTGCATGAAGGCGGCGGCATATTCCAGTACTTGTTCTGACGTTTCGACGTGGCAGAGCAGGTCAGTCGCGCGTACTTTGACACCACCGTTACCACCTACGTGTAATTCATAACCGGAATCAACACAGACGACGCCGAAATCCTTGATAGTCGCTTCTGCACAGTTGCGCGGACAACCCGAGGCAGCCATCTTATATTTGTGGGGTGTCCAGGAACCCCAGGTCATTTTTTCGAGATCAACGCCGAGTTGGGTGGAATCCTGGGTGCCAAACCGGCACCATTCTTTACCGACGCAGGTTTTAACCGTTCGCAGTGCTTTACCGTAAGCGTGTCCGGATACCAGCCCGGCTTTACTCAGATCTCCCCAGATAACGGGCAGCTCTTCTTTTTTCAAGCCGTACAGGGCGATACGCTGCCCCCCGGTGACGTGGACGGTTTTTACATTAAACTTTTCGGCGGCATCGGCAATCGCGCGCAGCTCGTCCGGTGTGGTGCCGCCACCCCACATACGGGGAATGACAGAAAATGTGGCATCCTTTTGGATATTGGCATGCGCGCGTTCGTTGATAAAACGTGACTGCTTATCGTCAATGTATTCGCCAGGCCATTGGCACAGCAGGTAGTAGTTAAGCGCAGGCCGGCATTTGCTGCAGCCATCCGGTGCTTTCCATTCGAGAAATTCCTGCACAGAGTGTACCGACTTGAGTTCATTCTCACGGATACTGGTACGCACTTCGTCGTGGGTGAACTCAGTGCAGCCACATAAAGGTTTTTTGTTGGGTGATTGTGAATAGTCACCGCCCAGGGTATGCGCCAGCAGGGCTTCAACCAGGCCTGTACAAGATCCGCAGGAGCTGGATGCCTTGGTGTGCATGCGCACATCATCCAGTGTGAAAAGATTTTTCTTGGTAATGGCGTCGACAATATCGCCTTTGCAAATACCATTACAGCCACAAATTTCTGCCGTGGCTGACATGGCTGCCACGCGGTTGTCATCACCGTGCCCGGAATCACCAAGGTGTGCTTGTCCGAACAGCAACTTGTCGCGGATATCGGAAACATCGGTGTTATCACGCATCAATTCGAAGTACCAGGTACCGTCGATGGTATCGCCGTACATCACGGCACCCTGGATTACGTTATCTTTGAGGACGACTTTTTTATAAATCCCCAAGCCGGGATCTTGCAGGACAAGCTCCTCGGTGGTTTCGTCACCCTCGAAATCACCCGCAGAAAACAAATCAATACCCGTGACTTTTAACTTGGTCGATGTCACTGACCCTTCGTAACGGGCTATACCCAGGTGGGCAAGATGGTTGGCACAGACTTTGGCCTGTTCAAACAACGGTGCAACCAGCCCATAGGCCTTGCCACGATGCTGCACGCATTCGCCGACAGAATAAATACGTGGATCAAAAGTTTGCATAGTATCGTTGACGACAATGCCGCGTTCGCAGTGCAGCCCGATCTTTTCAGCCAGTTCGATGTTGGGTTTGATGCCCACGGCCATGACGACAAGATCCGCCGGGACTTCCGAACCGTCCTTAAAGCGCACGGCTTCAACTTTATCCTTGCCGGTAATGGCTTCAGTCTGCGCTTCCATCAGGAAATGCAGGCCACGTTCTTCAAGCGAGGCTTTGAGTAAGGCAGAGGCGGGCTTGTCGAGCTGGCGTTCCATGAGTGAATCGAGTAAGTGCACGACAGTCACTTCCATGCCCTGTTTCATCAGCCCATTGGCCGCTTCCAGCCCCAGCAGGCCACCGCCGATAACAATGGCCTTGCCGTCGGCTTTTTTTGATGCCGCCAGCATGGTGTCGACGTCATTGATATCGCGGAAAGCGATTACCCCTTGCAGGTCGTGCCCGGGCACCGGAATGATGAACGGGTTGGAACCTGTCGCGATGATCAGGCGGTCGTATTTTTCTTCGGTGCCATCGGATGCGCGTACGATTCGTTGCGCCCGGTTGACGGTTTCGACCCACTTACCTTTGTGCAGGGTGATGCCATTGTCTGCATACCATTGCTCGTCGTTGAGCATGATTTCGTCAATGGTTTTTTCTCCAGCGAGAACCGGTGACAGTAAAATCCGGTTGTAGTTACCGTAAGGTTCGCCACCGAATACAGCAATGTCATACTGATCGGGTGAGAGCTTGAGGAGTTCTTCCAGGGTGCGGACACCAGCCATGCCGTTGCCGATTAAAACCAGTTCTTCTTTCATGGTATCTTCCACAGTGTGTTCATATCTATAGATTTAGCAAGCAGCATGCCAGAGGTATTCTTTACAATTTAGTACATTGTATTCAATAGGTTGGGCATAGACTTGTGGATGACGGCCGGGCCGGACCCGGTGTACCCGCACTATATTAGTGCATTATAATAAACAAATGCCCCAGCATAGCGCGGTTGATGCCGAAAATACCTGTCCGCAGCCCAGTTTATTATTTCTCTGTACCTGTTTGGGCAAGAAAATTTTAATCTTTCCAGAATCCGTTTTATGTCACCTGAGCCTAGCAATAACAGGCAGTTAAACCGCATATCGATCAATCTGCTGTGATGCGTAAGCCACTAAAGTAATAAATCAAAGAAAGATAATTGCACAATAAATTTACATGGCACAGCTCTTGCTCAACGGTGGTTAACCATCATTGTACGGGCAATATCGCTATGCAAGAGTCAAAATTTGGCTTGTTATCATTTCAGGGCAAGACACGTATTTTACACCTGTCCTGGATAGCCTTTTTTCTGACCTTTCTGATGTGGTTTAGCCATGCGCCATTACTCGCGGCCATGCGTGAAACGCTGGGGCTGACTGACCAGCAAATTAAAACCTTGTTGATTCTGAACGTCGCGTTGACCATTCCGGCGCGTATCGTGGTAGGTATGTTGGTGGATGCCTTTGGTCCGCGGCGTATGTTCACCCTGCTTTTATTTGTTTCCAGCCTGCTGTGCTTTGGCTTTGCCCTGGCGGATACTTACGAACGTCTGGCGTTGATGCGCTTTTTGATGGGTTTTACAGGTGCCGGGTTTGTGATTGGTATCCGTATGATCAGTGAATGGTATCCCGCTAAACAGGTGGGTGTCGCCGAAGGTATCTACGGTGGCTGGGGGAATTTTGGTTCGGCCGCAGCGGCACTCAGCCTTCCAGGCGTTGCGCTGTTTTTTGGTGGGGATAACGGCTGGCGCTACGCGATTGCACTGACCGGTGCGCTGTCGCTGGTCTATGCAGTCTTCTATTTTTTCATGGTCTCTGATACCCCTAAAGGTTCGACGTATTTCAAACCCAAGCGGAATGGGGCCATGGAGGTGACCAGTAAAGGCGATTTTTTCCTCTACCTGGTGATGAATATCCCTATGTATGCAGCACTTGCTGTGCTCGCCTGGAAGTTGAGTCCGGCGAATCTCGGTATGCTGGATCAGACTGTGTCGATGGCCATTTATGCGCTGCTGGCCGGCATGTATTTATTTCAAACGGTGCGCATTTACCAAATTAACAAACATGTTTTCAGTAAGGAAGTACCCGAAATCGAACGTTATAAGTTCAAGCAGGTGGCAGTGTTGAACCTGGCTTACATGGTGACATTCGGTTCTGAACTTGCCGTTGTGTCAATGTTACCCCTGTTTTTTATGGATACCTTTGAACTTACAGCAGTATCGGCCGGTATGATTGCTTCGGTCTTTGCCGGCCTGAACCTTGTTATGCGGCCAGCAGGTGGATTGATCAGTGATAAATTTGGCCGCAAAATTTCCCTGGTGGTGATCCTCGCTGGTTTGTCTCTCGGTTATATACTGATGAGCGCCATGAATGCAGAATGGTCCATCGCGCTTGTGGTTGCGGTGACGATATTCTGTTCCCTGTTTGTGAATGCAGGTAATGGCGCGGTCTTTGCCGTTGTGCCTTTGGTCAAGCGGCGCATGACCGGGCAAATTGCGGGTATGTCGGGTGCGTATGGTAACGTGGGTGCGGTGATATTTTTAACGGTACTTTCGTTTGTCTCAACTGAACTGTTTTTCCTGGTGATTGCCGGTGCAGCCATATTTTCTTTATTGGCGGTTGCCTTTTTTATGGAAGAACCCAAAGGGCACATGGCTGAGATCCTGCCTGACGGCACGGTACAGATGATTGAGGTTTCATAATTACTCGTAGGAGCAGTCTTAACCGCGATGGCCGTCAAACTGATCGCAATTGAAACCGCTCCTTGTATCTCTCTCGATAGGCTAAACTGCATTCCATGCCCGAACTTACCATCATTGCCGCTCAACATTCCGAAGCCGGTATTAAAGATAACAATGATGACTCCTGCGGCATCCGTATTCCTAATGATGCATCGCTAAGAACCAAGGGGATTGCGGCCGTCATCGCCGATGGCATGAGTGGCAGTGAAGCGGGGCGGGAGGCCGCCGATGCCTGTGTGCAGGGCTTCCTGAATGATTACTTCAGTACGCCGGAATCCTGGACAGTTAAAACCTCGGGTGAAAAAATTCTTGGCGCTCTGAACCGGTGGCTCTACAGTCAGGGGCATCAAAAATACGATTCCCCCAAAGGCCTGGTGACAACGTTGAGTGCGTTGGTTATCAAATCCAACACACTCTATTTGTTTCACGTTGGCGATACCCGCATTTACCGCTTGCGCGGCGATGAGTTTGAACAGCTGACGAACGACCATCGTGTCACTGTCAGCAGTGACAAGACCTATCTCAGCCGTGCAATGGGCATAGATCCACATATTGATATTGACTATCGCGCACTTAATGTCGAGCAAAAAGACATTTATCTGTTGACAACGGATGGAATCCACGATTTCGTCGATGATGTGACCCTGAAGCGGCTCATGGTAGAGCACGCTAAATCACCTGAAACCGGTGTCGGTGCAATACTCCGTAAGGCGAAAACTTTAGCTAGCAACGACAACCTGACAGCGCAACTATTACGCGTCGAACACTTGCCCAATCTTGATGAAAATGAATTTTACCGGGAACTGACCGAACTGCCGTTTCCTCCGCCACTGGAATCCGGCATGGTGCTCGATGGTTACCGCATCCTGCGTGAGCTGCACGCCAGTAAACGCACCCAGATTTACCTGGCGCTGGACACCGAAACCGGACACAAGGTGGTGCTCAAAACACCTTCTGTTAATTACGAAGACGACCCGGCTTATATCGACCAGTTTTTACACGAGGAGTGGGTCGGACAACGCTTGAATAATGCGCACATCCTCAAGGTCATTGCGCCACATGGGCGGCGGCAGTGTGTGTATTATGTTACCGAATACATTGAAGGGCAGACATTACGTCAATGGATGCACGATAACCCGGATGCGGATTTCAGTGAAGTAAGAAAGATTGCTGAGCAGATCGCTTCCGGATTACGCGCCATGCACCGCCAGGAAATGATTCATCAGGATCTAAAGCCTGAAAACATCATGATCGACGAACACGGCGTGGTTAAAATTATTGATTTCGGTTCTACCAAAATTGCCGGTATCGAGGAAATCAGCACTCCGATTAGTCGTGACAATCTGTTGGGTACCCGTAACTATTCCGCGCCAGAATATCTGAAAGACCACCCGGGCAGTAATCGCTCTGATATTTTTTCGCTTGGAGTTATTGTCTATGAAATGTTGTGTGGCGGGCTTCCCTATAAGAAGGAATTGACAGCAAAGAATTTAAAAAAGTTGAAATATGTGCCTGCTACAGACCAAAACAGTTCGATACCCAGCTGGATTGATGGCGCATTACGTAAAGCGGTATCGATAAGTCCTGAACGCCGTCACGCGTTGTTATCTGAATTTATTTATGAGTTATCACACCCCAACCCACAGTATTTAAAACAGGGTCAACAACCTCTAATGGAACGTAATCCAACTGCCTTTTGGCGTGGGCTGGCGCTTTTCTTTTTTCTGACGACACTGGTTGCGTTAGTTATTTAACCTGGGTTCTCTGATTAATTCGTGGAAACCACGCCTACAGTATTTGTACCTTTCGCAAGAACAAGGTATGTGAATAAATCAGAGGCTCCCCAGAAATCAGTTTTTCGCCCCCACACTTACCAGGCGGCGTTCCAGTCCACTTCTCAGCAACAGCGACAGGTCTTCCACAGGGCTGATGTGGTCAAACGCTGCGAGTATTAGCTGATTGCGATTGGCAACTTTAAACTTTTTGAACAGCTTGGCCAGGTGCATTTTAACGCCCTGGTGTGAAAGGTGGACTTGTTCAGCAATCTGCTTGATCGCCAGTCCCTTAATTACCTGACACAGTATTTCTATTTCACGCTTGGTCAACATATCGCAAAGCTTATCGATATTTTCGAAAAACTGCGCTTCTACAATTTTATCCATACCTTGCTGTGTAGAAATAAAACGCTGCATAATATGGCGCTCAATCCAGCTGTTACCCGCCAGTACTGTATCCAGTGCGGCTTTGATATGCTCGCCGTTCATGCGCTCATTGATATAGCCGTGCACACCGGCGCGAACCAGACGGTATAAATGTTCGTCATCCATTTCCTTGCCGAAAACAAGGATGCGGATTTGTGGATATTCTTCCATGATAGTTTGGATAAAGCGTTCCAGCGGGTCACGCAGGGCTTCATTCTGGATCATCAGCACATCTGGCTCTGTGGCCACAAACTTCGCCATGCAGGCGTCACCCGGTTCGACACAGGAAATAAGAAAATTGTCATTGTGACCGGTAAGCATGCTAACGAGCGCATCGATTGAAAAATCTTGATGTCCTACGATGAAGATTTTCTTTTTTTTATAGGTGGTCGAGAAATCAACTGGTGTGATATCGCTCGCGATTCCATGTGCATTATTCATACTGCTCCCCCTTACAACTAAATATCAGTCTTGTTTAAAAATACTTTGCTATATTTAACCGCAGGGAATTTTCCCGGCGGAATGTATACAGAAAATCACCTGGCTTGGTGTGAAAGATGCCGCGGGCTTCCAGTGATACTTTCCAACTATCGCCCAAACGGCGAGACGCTTCGACGTTATAACTTCTGCCGGCTCCGCCCAGATCGACAATCACACCTGCCAGTATTTGCGTGCTTTGCGCATCATTTATAGTGATGCGTGTTCCAAACAACATATCGTTTTGGAATTGAGACTGTGCGGAGCGGCCGCGGTCATCCCATGAATATTCCATGAGTGTGCCGATCTCGATACCCGATTTCAGAACAAAGGTATATTCAAACCCACCCACGGCGGCTGTATAACGGTGTTCGCTGAAACCCACATTGCGGATACCTTCAAATTTCAACAGCCAGGCGCCAAACGCGCCCTGGATTTCCAGACCGCTTTGTTGGATCTGGTGGTATACCGGCGTCAGAACGGGTGGTGATGCCGCGCCCGTCGGGGTGACCACGAGTTCGGGGGTGCGCGAGGTGCCCTTGAAATGTGACAAGCCGATTTCCCAATCACCAATTAACTGGAACCAGCGCGCTGCCCAGTCAACGTGCTTGTGCTTACTGCCGGATTCATAAATTTCATTGTCCTGATCGACCACCAGCCCAGCGCGTGGTCGCCCGGCTTTGCCAATAAAAGCCCGATCGCGGAAGTAAGGTAGGATAAACAGATTCAAGGTACCGGCATCGGCGACATAGGCGATGTTTAACATCGGCTGGCCAAGTTTGTCCTCGGTATCGGAGTTTTCTACAAAGTCCGTTTGATTAACAATATCGACCAAGTGCTGTGATTCAGTGATACCCCAAAATACCTTGCTGATGCCGGCTACAAATTCCCATTGGTTGCCGGCATAGCCCACATGCAGTTCGCGGATATCAGCGTGGGTGCGGCGTGAGTCGTGCTGGTTGCCGCGGAAAAACGGGGCAAAAGTAACCCAGGTTTTACCGCGATCCCACTCCTTGGAGTATTCCGGTTCCAGCGAGAACGACAAATAACTGCGGTGCTGGTCATTCGACAAGGGTGCCTTGCCGAAGGCCAGCCACTCGGTTGCCACGTTGCCCGACCAGCCGGTATCGGCAACAGCGTTGAAACACAGGCAGCAGCCGAGTACTGGCGCAATTAGGCGCCGTATTGTTGAGAGTGTCCGCATAATTATCTTTCGTTACCCTGGTTCAGAATTTACCGAGCGCGCTTCAGAGCATTGCGGTCGAATTCACGATCATTCAGCCCAACGCTGAATTCGAAATTGCTCCAGCTCAGCGTGGTGCTTTTTCCGGTCTGGTGATTGATCATATTCATTTCTTCCGCACGCCAGAACTTATCCTTGTATTGTTTGTAATCGCTAAAGGTCAGCGTTTTTAGCAGCGATTTTTTTCTGTCGTAGTAATCGATTTTGCGCTCGCGGTAATCTGACTTGTCCATCCACACAACCTGACGCGTGTAGCCGGAATTCTTGTCAACCGGGTAACGTTCGAAAACAAACATGTCTTCGCCGTCGAGCTGTTCGTCTTTTATGTATTTGTAAGTGTACTTCTCAACTTCCTGAGAAGAGATGTCTTCGTAGGCAAACTCGCTACCCATAAAAGGGCCGGATTTATTATTCGACGCGATCCGTTTGACACGTTTCAGGGCAGGAAGAAATAGCCACTGATCGTCGCTGCCTTGTTTGTGGCTGAAGGTCAGCAGTGCTGTGCCTTTGACATCTTCAGGCCGGTCAAAAATGGTCAGTGTTTTGTCGCCGTCATCTTCGACCTCCAGAGTCTTTGAACGCATATCACGCAGGCTTTCTTCGCCCTGCTTGTTGCGCAGTGTCATAGTCAGGTTAGCCGTGAAGTCTGCAAAACCACTGTCGCGTTTATCCGCTTCCTGTGCAATAGCAAGACCCTGTTCTTCAGGAGTCTCGGCAAGCACGGCTGTGCTTGCAGTTGAGAATAGTGCCAGAGGCAATGCTAGTTTTAAAAATGTGTTCATTATTTTTTCCTCGCTAGTTTCAGCATGAGTGGTGGCAGGAACATGAAATCTATAAACAGCGCCAGCCCAATCGTTATTGCGGTGAGTAATCCCATCCCCGCGTTCATCTTGAATGATGATAATGCGAGCACAAGAAAGCCCGCCATTAAGACAATAGAAGTCATGATTAGTGCCACGCCGACACTGGAGAATGCGCTGCGAATTGCATCTTCTGCGCCCAGTCCCTGTTCGCGTCGTGCACGTAAGTATTTGCTCATGAAGTGCACCGTGTCGTCGACCACAATGCCTAATGTCATGGCGACAACGACAGACAATGACACGCCTACTTCACCCACCAGTAAGCCCCAGACACCAAAGCCCATGACGGCAGGCATCAGATTTGGAACAAGACTCATAACCCCGTATTTAAAAGAGCGGAAAGCGAATATCAACAGGAATGAGATGAGCACGATGGCAATCACGTTACCGGTAAGCATGCTCTTGATGTTGCGTGACGTAATATGCGCAAACATAATGGCCGGGCTGCTGCCCTCTACATGCATCGATGCCGGTGCATTGTCTTTCAGCCAGTTCTGGCCGCGATCCTCAAGGTCGAGTAATTCATTGGTGGTGAGATTTTCCACGGTTACCGTCATGCGGGTTGCAGACTTGTCGACATTAATCTGGTTATTCAAGTCCAGGCCAAACGGCAGTGACATTTCATAGAGCAAGAAATATTGCGCGGTAAGATCGCGTTGTTCGGGTACCTTGTACCAGCTGCGGTCGTCGCCGTGCAGGTTCATGTTCAAGCGTTTTATAATGTCGGTCACCACGTTGACGTGAATAACCTCCGGTTGCTCGCGATACCAGTTGGCAAAATCTTCGACCTTGGCCAGCATGGCGGGTTCGTTAATGCTGTTACTGCCGCCTAATTCCAGCGAGTAATCGATGGTGTAAATACCCGTGAGGTTGTCGGTAACAAAATCAGTGGCGCGGCGGAACTCGATGCTTTCATCGAAGTATTCCACAAACTGGTCGTTCAGTTCGTTGCGTGTGACGGCAGCGGCCAGTATTACCATGACCACCAGGTTGCCCCAGAATAGGATTTTCTTGTTTTGGATAACAAACTCTCCGAGTTTACCCATGAGTTTGCTGACGGTTTCCTGATTAGCGTGCGGTCGTATCGGTAGCATGCTGATCAGTGCTGGCAGGAAGATACAGGAGAATAGCCAGGCGCCGATCATGCCCATGGCTACGACGTTACCGAGATCGCGGAAGGGCGGCGCGTCTGAAAAATTCATACTCAGAAAACCAATTGCAGTGGTAACGCTGGTAATGGCAATAGGCGAAAAGTTGACACGCAGGCTTTCCACCAGTGCGTCATGTTTTTCCATGCCGCCGTTCATATAGTGCATCAAAGACACCAGGATATGCACACAGTTGGCGACCGCCAATGTCAGGATAATGCTCGGTGCACTGCCTAAGGGTGGTGTTAATTGGATGCCAAGGTGGCCGGCCAGTCCCATGCCTGTAATGATGGAGAAGGCGACAACCAGTAAGGTGGTAAAAATGCCGGACAGGGAACGCGTCAGTATCCAGAGTGCGGCAAAAACCACGACAAACATGATCGGCATCAATTTGCGCATGTCGTTTTTAGACGCTTCCGGGAAGGCGTTATTCATCATCACGGTACCCGTCAGATGAATATCCAGATGCGGGTAGGTTTCGCGGTACTGCTCGGCCATGTCGCGTACAAAGGCAACGACAGTGGGAATTTCAGTGACCGTGTCTTTGCCAGGCACCTGGATGGTTATGTTGATGCCTGTCACTTCGCCACTCGGTGAGATTAGTCGCTTTACCAGTAAGGGTTCGTGCAGTGCAACGTTTTTAATGCGTTCCAGATCCGAATCCAACAGGTCAGCACCATCGGTGACCAACGGTTCTACGATCAGGTCATCTTCCTCGGCAACGGTATGCTGATAATTAGTAATCGAGTCGACCCGGATCGAGAAGGGTACCTGCCAGGACTGGTTTGTAATATCTTCCACCGCGGCCAATGTTTTGCGGGTAAAGATCTTGCGGTCTTTAGGTGCAAGCACAATCAGAATGTTGTCATTCTTGGTATAAGTGTTCTGCATTTTATCGAATGCAGTCAGCTGTGGATTTTCTTCGCTGAAAAATACGCGGTAATCGGTGGTCAGTTTTAACTGCTTCATACCGGTTGCCGCCCAGGCGACAAACGCCAGGGTCAGCAGGATCCAGACGAATCGGCCGCGTAAAATAGTGTTAGCGAGTGCTTTCATTTATTTCCCATTCCTTAGTATTTTAGTGTTGTCTCTGCGGTTTGATGGCAGAGCACTGGTGCGTTGATTATTTTCATAAATGTATTCTGGTCGTGGCACACCTGCCAGCGGTTGGATTTCTTTGTTAGGGCCGATACGTTTTGGCAGCGGGTTGACTAAAGTGATGCGGTTCAACACCGTATCAACCGTGTGGTTCGGCAACGTTTGTAAGTAGTAAGCAACCACTGCAGTCGCATCGACAATACCGCCGAATTTGTCTTTGAGTACCTTGATTTCCAATGCCGATGAACGATTTATTTTGCCGGGAAGATCCAGGTACCAGTAACCTGCGACCGAGTAGTAACGGGCGGGATCCAGCGCCTCACCATTGATGCGAATATCACTGGCGCGAAGCCCCCACTGGTTGTCAGGGTCAAGCTTGTAGGTGATGCCGGAAAATGCAATGAGCCAGCCGCCGCCCCAGTAGCCAACAAAATGAGTGAGCGAACCCTGTGCACCGTTTTCAATCATCAAGCGCAAGTCATCGCCCGAAATGACACCGCAGGCGATTTGTGGGCCAATTGGAATGTAGTGGTAGATGTCTTCCAGCTTGATCGGGCCAGGCGCGATATGTGTGCCGTAACGGAAGCCGCGCATAATGCCAACTTCAGATTCGCAGGCGCCGCGGAAGGCGTCGGCCAGGAAATTGTGCGAGGAACCCTCTATCACTGCCGGCATGGATTCACTGTCGGCATAGTTGGAACGGTGCAGGGCTTTTTTAGTAAAGCCGATTACGCTATCGATCGGGGCGCGCAGCACATAACCATTCATCGGATTAACGTGTGGCACAAAGTCCGGGCCTTTGACAAATTTCTTGCGGATCTGCGTAATCTTCGCTGCAATGACAGGGTCAGGTTGATTATTGTCGACGGTTATTCGGTGCGCTTTGAATGTGTATTTGGCAATCTTGCGGTTTTTGATGACCAGGTTCATTTCGCCAACCATCGTGCCGTCCTGGCCTTCTTCGACCAGGATGGTGCCGGTTTTTGATTTTAAAACTTTCCAGGTTTCTTCGTGCATGTCGGAAGACAGCACGATATCGATACCCGGATAGGTTTCAACCAGCTCCAGATTACCCGCCAGGCCCCGCTCTGAAATGAGTACCAGCAGGTCGACTTTTTCTTCGTTACGCAGTTTGGGGATAGCGGCTTCGAGTTCGTCTTCACCCGGTGTCAGATACAGCCCATCCATGACGCGCGTGCTTACGGCTTGTGGCCCACGGTCTGCCGTTAATCCGATGATACCGACTTTAACACCGTTGATTTCCTTAATCGCGTAAGGTGCAACAACTCTTTGTCCGGCCAGTTTTGCATAAGGTGTTTCGGGGAATTCGTAGAGCGTCGAGTAATACAAATTGGCGGACAGGGTTTTCCAGTTGAAGACTGGTTTCCGGCCGTCAACTTCGGCGAATAATTCGCGGAAGCTTTCCGCGCCAAAAATAAAGTCCCAGTTGCCCGGTGCGAAATAATCAATGTCGAAGAGGTTGAGTACTTCAGCCATTGCCAGACCGCGGGAATACAGAGCTTCGGCTGAGCCCTGGATAGTGTCACCGGTATTGAACAGCAGGTTGTGCGGATGATCAGCACGGATCTTTTTCACCTGATCGTATACATACGCCAAACCACCGGACATAACACCACGGTCGGCATCACCCTCACGCATATTGGGTCGCGGGACCAGGTGGCCGTGTAAATCCCCGAGGTGGATCAGGGTCAGCTCACCATCACCAGCAGACGCCATGGTGCTGCACAAGGCAAGTGGCGCCAGCAGGCTGCTGGTAATTATTTGACGAAGCTTCATAAAGGTTATCCGTTATGGGCGAATGTAGGCCCAGCCCTCGTGTTGTTTCTCGACAATTTCAGCCACACCGGAAGTAACGTAACGTACCTGCTGCAGCATGTCGGATGGCCGTAGTTTGTGCGTGCGCATGGCGATTTCACAGGCAACGATACGTACGCCTTCTGTTGTCAGTTCTTCGACTCTGTCACCAATAGGGATCGGCGCGTAATACTTGAGAATTTTCACAGCGTCACCAAAAGCAACGAGCTCCACATCGATATTGTCAGGGCCAAACTGGTGCTGCAGGTTGCGTGCGGTATTCAACGCCATGTTTAGGCGGTCGATACTGTTTTCACTGACCTGTATTACCACGCGGTATTTAATTTGTTCGGCCGCGTTCGCAGACAGACTCAGGGTCAGCAGCAAGGCGAAAATCCAGTGTTTGAATGTCATAGTGTTTACCCTTGAGTTAGGCCACATAATTAATGTTGTCTTTGCCAATTTCCCGCATCAAACCGGTACGTTCGAGCAGTGCATCGAGTTTGTGATTGCGTAACCAGAGCGCCATGCTGCCACCACTTTGCTTGCGCTTACTGATCTCGGTGATCAGCGTGGTAGCGCCGGCCTCGTCCATGTTATCGATATGTTCGCCAGCGATAATCAGCATATTTTTACGCTGGTCTTCACGTGCGATATCTGCAAAGGCGCGCTCGATGCTGTGTGTGGAGCCAAAGAAAATACTGCCGGAGAATTTCACCACCGTGGCAGCTTCGACACCTTCCGGGGTGTACTGCTGGGCTTCGTCTTCAAACAGGATCTCTACCTCAGGTTTGGAAACTGCGCGTAAATATAAAACCACAGAGGTGGCTATGCCTAACATCACCGCCCATTCCAGCCCGCCATATACGGTTGCAAACAGGATCAGCAAGAATGCGGTACGGTTTTCGCCGCGGACGGCTAGCAAGGTTTTAATGTCTTTCAGTTTGATTAACCCGGCACCGACCAGGAAGAGGATGCCTGCCATGACCGATAAAGGCATCTGGGCAATGACCGGTGCGGCAAACACCACGAGTGCCGCCAGACAGAGCGCAGAAATAATGCCGACCAGCGGTGTTCTGCCACCGGTTTCAATATTTGAAGCACTGCGGTTAAACGAACCACAACTGGGATAGCAGCTTAAGAAACTACCTACGACATTGGACAGGCCCTGACCGGTGACTTCCTGATCAATGTCGATGTGTTGGCCAGACTTGACGGCCATGGCGCGGGCGATCACGGCAGATTGCATCAACCCCAGGAAGGCAATCATAAAGCCGCCCATCATCATGCCTTCAGCAGCCTCATAAAAAACAGTCGGGCTGAAATTAGGGGCGGATAGCGGTAGCGCTTCGAGTGACAGATAACCCAGTTTGTCGAGATTGGTTACTTCACTGCCAAATAGGAACTCTATGATCCAGCCGCCCAGCATACCAACCATAACCGCTACGATAATGGCGGGCATCTTCGGGTAGTAGCGTTTGACTAACAGGCCGGTCACAACGGTTAGCAGGCCCAGGCTGGCAGCCCACCAGTTGGCCAGAGGGATCCTGAAGAACATGGCATATAAGGTATCTTCTACCGGTTCGCCTGGATTGACGGTCAGTCCAAGGAAATTTCCCAGCTGTTGGATAATAATGATAATGCCGACACCGGTGATTATGGCGACCATCACTGTGTGTGAGAAATAGTTAAACACCACACCGAGCTTGAAAAATCCGAACAGTAATTGAATGGCGCCGGCGATAAAGGTAAGTGTCAAGGTGTAGGTGATCCAGTCCGGTGTGCCGACACCTGCATAGGCGCTAACCACCATGGCAACCATAACTGAAATAGACGTATTGGGGCCAGACAGTACATGCCAGGATGAGCCAAATAACGCGCAAATAATGACTGGGAAAATCGATGTATAAAGACCTACTTCTGGAGGCAGACCAGCCATCGTCGCCAGTGCAATAGCCTGCGGCAGAATCAGAATACCCGCCGCAATACCCGCCCAGATGTCATTGCGTACAGTATCCCCATCCAGCATGGGCAGCCACCCGGTAAAGGGCATCATCCGCGCCAGCAAACCTGGCGCCTGCCTCTGTGCAGGCGCACTATTGTCCAGATTGCGTGTTGTGCTTGCGTCAGCCATTAGCGTGCACCACCCCCACCGGGTTTCATTTCGATGCGGTTCTTGAAGAATGACACGCGTGGGTCGTCGGGACGAAAATGGATCCACATGTAGGCCGCCACGTCGAGCGCCTCGTCGTCCGTTAAGGTGTAACCAGAGCCTAATGGCATGTTGGCTTTAATAAATTGTGCAGCGGTTTTGGTTTTGTTCAAACCTGCGCCCCGGTTGAACGAATCCATACCCCAGACCGGCGGGAACATATAGCCTTCACCGTTGCGGTTTTTCTTGCCTTCACCGTTTTCGCCGTGACACAGTGCGCAGCGCGCCTGGTAAATAATTTCTCCATCAGTGGATGACGGGTCGTGGGTCTTTTTGATATCCGCGAAACCGCGGCCAGGCAGGGCGACACCAATAGGTGCGCCTTTGGAGAGCCATTTGGAATAAGTCACCAGCGCATCCATTTCCGGTGCATCAACCGTGGGTGCAATGCCGTTCATGCTGTATTTGAAACAACTCTGGACACGCTGCTGGTAAGTAACCACCTTGCGTGTTTTGTTACGTGCGACCGGGTAAATCGGATAGGCGCCCCACAAAGGTGCGGCGAAGGGTTGGCGGCCTTCCGATAAATGGCAGCTCACACAGTTGAGCCCATTGCCCACATAACGAGGCGCATATTTCTGCGTATTGACAAAAATATTCCGGCCCCAGCGAATCATGTCACCGGTGTCATCATCAGGAATATCGTCGACCATTGGTGGTACGAAAAACTCGCCGGGATTGACGACCGGTACAGTGATTAGATTGGTCGGCAGGCTGACTTGAGGTTCGACCAGCGTTGGCCGGACTTCGAGCGGGTCTGTTGTTTCGGCATGCGTATTCAATGCCGTGACCGCAACCACGCCAGAGAGAAGACATTGGGTAATTAATTTTTTCATACCGGTTACTCGACGTTAATACTGTAGGAGCGGTTGCTGTAATAGCGCGCCACGTTAATTTTGTCGCCATCGGTCAGCAGGTTGGCGGTGTTTTTCATCATCGCCATATGGTCATTATCGCGTTCGCCGCTTTGCCATTTGTTGATTTGGCTGATGATGTACTGGACTGGTTGTCCAGCCAGCGGTGGAAAGTGTTCGCCAAAGCCTTCACCGTTAGGACCATGGCAAGCATCACAACGCGGCATCAGGTATTGTGGCTTGCCGCGTATAGCCAGTTCCTGGCCGCGTTCCAGAGTCTGAAAATCGACCGGTTCCGGGTTGCTGGAAAAAGGCAGGCTGCCGTAGTAGTTGCCGAGTTGTACAATTTCTTCTTCGCTTAATTGTTGGGCTATCGGATTCATCATCGCATCCATACGGATACCGGGGGTAAAGATTGTCAGGTCTTTATAGATACCCGGCGTCTTTTCATAATCACGAGAAATCGGATCGACTTTGACACCGATATCGAGTGGGTCGCGGGCAAAATCGCGCAATTGTTTGGCGATATATTTTGGATGCAGACCGGCAAGCCGAGGATAACCCAGTTCAAAATTACCTTCGCCGTTTTCACCGTGACAGGCGGTGCAGGCGGCAACTCCATCGCGGCCTTTCAGTGCCAGTTGTTTTCCGGCGACAGCGGCAACCATGTTGACGTCGATGCTGTAACTCTTCGGTTTTTGCTGGTGCAAGTAGGCAGCACCAGCGCCGACCACGATAAGAAAAACCATGATCAGTCTGCGTGCACGTGTGTCCAGCCAGGTTTCATTAGACATGAGTGTGGGGCCTTGATGTCGTGGTTAGGTTTGACGGGCAGCAGGTGAGTCTAAAGGGCTGGCGCCGCCATCCGGCTCACTGCTAAATCGCAAATGCAGGGCTTCAAATAAATACATCCCCACCGCCATGGACATGATGAAGGTCAACACGGCGCTGTTACCGGAGACGGCAGACACCAGCGCAGGTCCTGGGCAAAATCCGGCCATACCCCAGCCAATACCAAACAAGGCGGCGCCACCAATCAGACGGGCATCAAGGTCCATACGGGTCGGTAATTGAAATTTACCAGCGAACACAGAAGCATCGCGGGATAGCGTCAGTCTTTGGCCGACAAAGTAGGTGGCGACACCACCGAACATCACCATAATCAGACTCGGATCCCAGTTACCGATAAAATCCAGAAAGTTAACTACTTTCTCAGGTTGGGTCATTCCTGAGATGCCCAGGCCAATAGAGAAAACCACGCCGCAGAGAAAGACAATAATATTGGCAAGCATTAAATAGTCCCTCCAAAGACATGGTTGATCACGATGGCGGTAACAGACCCGGTCGTCATAAAGGTTCCGGCTGCGGCAATAGACCTGGGCGCCAGGCGGCCGATGCCGCACACGCCGTGCCCACTGGTGCAGCCGTTGCCCAAACGCGCACCGAAGCCGACCAGTAAACCGGCGGCCATAATACTGAGAGTAGAACGTTCAATTTTGAATTCCAGGGATTCCGGGTAAAACATACGGAGTAAAATGCCACCCGCAATAAGCCCTAATACGAAAAGCGCGCGCCACAGCGTGTCTCCCCGTTTGGTATGCAGCAAGCCACCGAAAATACCGCTGATGCCGGCAATCTTTGCGTTGAATAACAGCATGGCCACGGAGGCCAGGCCGATCAATATACCGCCGACCAGTGAGGCCACTGGCGTGAAGTTTTCCATTTTCCCGTCCTTATTATTACGATGTGATGCTGTAACCAGATGCAAGTTACAGTGATAATTTTGTAAACTACGTTAAAAATATGATCGTTAGTCTATCGACAAGAATAAACTAACAGCAACATATTGCAAATACAGGGCCAACTTTAAAATATTAATATATATCAATTAGTTAATTATAAATGTCAGGTCATTATTAGACCTTAGCGCCTGGGTGCGGCAAAGTGTCACATATACCGACACTTGTCTATATAAATCGTAGTAAATTCGTAGATAATTGATTATGAAATATCTAACATAATAAATTACTAATATTAAAATATACTTAAATATATATTTAAGGATAGACAATAACATACTGTTATATATTGAAATAATTTAAAGTATTGATCTATATCAGAGGATTGACAAGTAAATAAGAAATGTATGATATTCCGACATATTAATATGACATGCTGACAGTTTGTCATGTCATGATGGCAAATCTAAGTATTTTTGTAGGGCCTTGAAAGACTAGACTATGACCTTATGTCTCAGTTAAAGATAGATGGTTGTCTATCTGTTTCGCTGTATTCCCCTGCCGTGTTATTCCAGTTTTTTTATCCATATTGAATAGTGTTCAAGCAAATCCATCAGCACGTCGAAACAACACATATGGATAACTACACCTTTATAGGAATTTGTGGGCGCTTACTTTTTGTTCTCGGCCTGCTAGGGCCATTTTCCGCTTATGCGCTGCAACAACAATTTCAGGCCTCCATGGAAGAGTCCACCTGGCGCGTCGAGGCTGCCCGGAATCATTGCTCGCTGAGCCATGTTATTCCTCGTTTTGGCGTGGCGCGTTTCAGCCAGGCATCCAGGAAACGTTTGCAATTCGAAATTGATACGGCTCAGCCACCGGTTAACGCTCAATCAGTGAGAATTGTATCTATGTTGCCGCCGTGGAAATATGGTGAGGCAGAAACGCATTTAGGTTATGTCGAACTCGCCAGCAAAAAAACGCCCTTGCACTTACCGCGCAAGCAGGCGCTACGGCTGTACTACGAACTTGAACAGGGCAGAATGCCGGCCCTGTTGTTCGATGACTGGGCAGATGGCGCTGATCAGGTTGAAGTGCGGCTTTCGCCGGTTCGTTTCAGGGAGTCGCTGCAGGAATTTCAGGCCTGTACCGATCAGTTGATCTATCTCGATTTTGATCCGCTGAGTGAACAGATAATAAAATTTTCTACCAATAGTACGGCTCTGAAGTTGGAGGCGCGTAATCTGTTACAACAGGTCGCGCGCGAATTCAGGCAGCAGCCAGGTGTACGTATCATTCTGGGTGGGCATACAGATGAACGCGGAACTGAAGGCTATAATTTGAATCTGTCTAAAAATCGGGCGGCTTTTGTAGCGCGTTACCTGAGGTCGCGCGGGGTGCCAGCGGGGGCGATTGAACAACGCTTCTTTGGCGAATCACAGCCGGTTAATGAACAAAGTAGCCAGGAGGCCTGGGCTAAAAACCGCCGGGTGATGGTTTGGATTACCAAGTAGCGTCTGGCATATTTTACTAATACGTACATTGATTGTCGCCCCATGATTTACAGACCCGCTGTGAATACATCCCTGTACGCTCAGCGGCAGCTTCCCTGCTGCCGATGGTCTGAAAATCATGGGGCGACAATTAACATACTGCCTTGTAGTAGATTGTATCTACAGTGGTTGTAGTATTTGTTTCATTCCCTCACTGGCTTCTTCGACAACTTCCGCTGCAAGGTTCGCCGGTGCATATGCAGTTTACGCGCAGCCGCTGAAATATTTCCGTCGCAATCGGCCAGTACCCGTTGCAAGTGCTCCCACTCCAGCCGTTTTACAGACAGTGGATTGTCTGCGAGTGGCACGCTGGAATCACCTTCATCTTTGTGTAATGCGGCGAGAATGTCATCGACCTCTGCGGGTTTGGTCAGGTAGTGAATCGCACCGAGTTTTATGGCTTCTACAGCGGTGGTGATACTGGCGTAACCGGTAAGCATGACCATGCGGGTGTTTTCATCCAGGTCATGCAGCTGTTCTGCCAGCGTAAGCCCTGACGCTCGTCCTATGCGTAAATCAATGATGGCGTATTCCGGGTCTTCCTTCCTGGCTATCGCTATCCCGTCATTAATAGTGTGTGCTGTATGCGTTTTATAGCCTCGATCTGTCAGTGCATCTGCTAGTACTTCACAGAACAACTCGTCGTCATCAACTATCAGTACAGTGGGTTTGTCGATATTTTCTGTCATGTTGCGGTATCGCTGATCAGGGGTAGCCGTATATGGGTGCGGGTGCCGCCGCCTTCCCGGTCGAAAAGGTCAATTTGTCCACCCAGGCGTTGAATAGTCGCGTGAGTCAGGAACAGGCCGAGGCCCATGCCGTGCTCCTTGCTGCTGTGTTGCCGTTGACCGATTGTCTTTGTGGTTTCAGGGTGCAAACCTGGGCCGCGATCGAGTATATCAATAGTTAACCTTTGCGCATTCCAGGCGGCATTAAGCCGCAGGTTGTCCGGCGAGGCATCTGCGGCATTATTTAACAGGTTGATTATGGATTGCTGCAAGGTGCGCTCATTAAGTATGTGCGCTTGCAGGTTATCGGCTTGCATAGAGGTGTTTAATTCCATATCTAAGCGTTGGCCCTTCCAAAGTGAAATTACTTGTTCAATAAAAGTTTGTACCGGTACCACACCACCAGCCTCGGCTTGTACGGCGCCCGCTGAAGCAGAAATGACAGACAGTGCTTGCTTGCAACGCAGGATCTGGCTGTGGAGAATTTGTAATTTTCCCTGCACGGGTTCAGGTAGATTATTCCTGCGTTGCAGCTCACCGGTAACGACAGCCATCGTGGCCAGTGGTGTGCCTAACTCATGCGCTGCCCCGGTGGCAAGTGTGCCCAGGGCAATTAATTGTTCATCGCGTAATGCCCGCTCCCGGGCATTGGCCAGGTCGCGGTCACGCTCGCGCAAGCTTTGCGCCATGCCGACAATAAACCAGGCAACCAGTACCGCGCTGAGTACGAAACCGAACCACATGCCGAACACGTGCTGACTGAAGCCGCTGTCGTGGTGCATGTGCGCCTGGCCTGCTAGTGGCAGAAACTTGAACATCAGCAGGCTGTAACAGGCTGTGGTCAGACCCGCCATCAGCCAGGTAGCCCACTGTGAAAGTACGGTCGCGGTAATCATTAAGGGAATAAGATAAAACCAGGCGAAGGGATTAGTTGCACCACCGGTGAAATATAAAACACCGGTTAGGGCAAAAACATCGAAGATTAGTTGAGCAAAGAGTTCTGCGTCCTTGATATCGGCCTTACTCCTGGTTCGATGCCAGGTCCAGATATTGGCCACTCCCATAACACCAATGATCCCTAGCAGAGGGGCTAAGGGTGGCTGCATGTTTGTGAAACTTTTGATGGCAAGCAGCGCGATCAGTTCGCCTGCAATCATTAGAGATCTGAGGTATGACAGGCGTTTGAGGTTGCGGTGATTACTGGCCTGGCGGGGCTCATGGCTTTGCATGTCTGAATTGTACACCGGCCTATTCGAAATTGGCTGCGACAATATGCCACATTCCCCAGCAATTTAGTTCCTGTATATCATACGTAAAGCCGGGTTGGGGTAAGGAGCGTCGGTATTCAAAGCAGGGAGAGGCATACCAATAAACTATAAGGTTTCCTATAATGAAAATTCAAACAGTCATCCTGTTCGGGATGAGCCTCGCGAGCAGCAGTGTTCTGCTGGCCGACCATATCCACGATCATATTGATTACTCGCCGGTTGGTGTTATGGGCAGTCATACACATACTCAGGGTAGCGCCATGTTTTCCTATCGATACATGCGGATGCAAATGAACGGGTTGCGTGATGGAACAGATGACCTAACGGATGCAGAGGTACTGCAGAATTTCATGGTGACACCAACGCGTATGACCATGCAGATGCATATGTTTGGCGGCATGTATGCGCTCACCGATAACCTTACCATTATGGCTATGTTGCCGCTGGTAAAAAAAGATATGGATCACGTTACCCGGATGGGCGTGCGCTTTACCACGCGTTCAGAAGGCCTGGGTGATATCAAATTAAGCGGGCTATATACACTTAAAAATTGGAATAGGCAGCAGATTCACTTGAATACAGGCATCAGCTTGCCAAGCGGTGACATTGATGAAAGAGACGATACGCCTGCCATGGCGAATGCGCAGCTGCCTTATCCCATGCAATTGGGTTCCGGCAGTTGGGATCTGTTGCCCGGTCTGACCTACTCGGGACAGAATGATGTTTTTTCCTGGGGTGCACAGGCTTTAGGAACAATTCGTCTGAACGACAATGACAATGATTACCGGTTGGGGAACCGTCTTGAGCTGACAGGTTGGGGTTCAAAAAAAATCACCCCTGCCTTGAACGTTTCATTGCGGTTTAAAGGCGTGGTCTGGGCTGATATTAATGGCAAGGATCCTAAACTCAATCCGCTGATGGTGCCAACTGCCGATACCAGTTTGCAGGGGGGGAAGCGCCTTGATGTTTTTGCTGGTCTGAACTTCTCTCCCAGCAGCGGTATCACCAAAGGGCACAGGCTGGCAATTGAAGTAGGTGTACCGGTATACGAAGATCTTGATGGCCCTCAAATGAGTACCCAATGGATGCTTTCCGCCGGCTGGCAGTACGTTATGTAAATATTGATGCATGGACGCACAAGGCGCTCATTTTTGCGTGCCGGATGAATGCAGGTTGTATGACCGGCTGTTAAGGATTGTAGTGGGTGGAGGTGCAGGTGCAGGATTGGAATTCTGACATTATTGCCTGGTGAATTGGCGTCCTGTGAAAACGTTGTTTGGAAGTAAAACCTGTAAAGCACATAGTCTGATGTAGACAGGTTATGCCGGGTTAACTTACTGAATTAAACTAAGTCTAAAAATGACAACCATGACATGACAGTTTGTCATGTCATGGCGGGCTATGTCGAAAATATTTACATTTAGAATGTATGCTATAGCACTGTTTTTCAATATTATGTAGTTTATTATTTAATTATTAATTAATTAAAATATAAATTTATAAACATCGAGTAAAAATGTACGCTTTCCCTTTGCGGTTGATAATATACTGATTTTTAATAAATTATTATTTTTTACCCGTCCCTGCTATTTTGTCACCGTAAAACGATTATTTTAATTATCGGCAATCTTTACACTTCTGCCAACTTCTGCCGCATAGTTGTCGTGATCTGTCAGATCATTTTGTAACTCTCTGTAACTAATGTAGGAATTCTTACATGGCATAAGTATTGCTCTGACATAGTGTAGTCATAACCGTCCGTGAGTGGATAAATTTAGTCGAAGGTCTAGTGCTATCTGTTTAGGAAGGCTAGTGATGTAACAGGCTAACTCAAATTAAACTGTTAGCCAGGTTTCGGCAAAATGAATTCTGCTCGTTGCCTGCCAGATAGTTCGCGTACGGGATGGGTGGCGCTATGGATTTTTACGGCTGGGCTGGTGACTTTAACAATGGTCGTAAGGACGCGCAATTTCAAGCGATATTAACTAACTATAGGTAAGCGTCCATATGCAGATACCAAAAATCTCTAAGAATCTAGCTTCTCTCATAGAAGTTTACCAGCAGCCCTTTGTACTGGTGGACAAGAATTTCACGATTGTTGCAGCAAACAAGCAGTATGCTAAGCAGTTCGGCAGTAATCCGGAAGATATTGTTGGCTGCAAGTGCCACCAGGTATCCCATAATTCTGACCAGCCCTGCGCGAATCATGGTGAAGACTGCCCGCATTTGCGTATGTTTAAAAGTGGTAAGGTCGAAGAGGCTTTGCATATCCATACCCGTGCGGACGGCACCAAGGACTGTGTTGAAATCAAGGCGCACCCTATTTTGGGCGACGATGGTGAGATTGAGTATATGGGGGAATTGTTGATCCCCATTGATAACGAAGAATCCATGAAAAAAAGCGAACTGGTGGGTTCGTCTCCCGCATTTCTAGAAGCGGTACACGAAGCAAGCTTGTTGGCGTCTTCTGATTTGCCGGTGCTGATTACGGGTGAGAGTGGTGTGGGTAAAGAACGTTTTGCGAATTATGTGCATGCCCGTTCGATGCGCAGTAAACAGACATTTATTACGCTGGATTGTTGTGGTCTGAATGAAACCCTGTTTGAGTCAGAGTTGTTTGGTCATGAGGCCGGCGCTTTTACTGATGCGCATAAAAAGAAGACGGGTTTGTTTGAACTGGCGGACGAAGGTACTTTGTTTCTTGATGAAATTGGCGAGATATCCCCCACGCTACAGGCAAAATTGTTGCGGGTAATCGAGACGGGTACTTACCGGCGTGTCGGAGGTACGCAAACATTACAAGCGAATGTGCGCATTGTTTCAGCAACCAATTGCGATTTGCTGGACATGGTTAACGAAGGCAGGTTTCGCAGGGATCTGTATTACCGGCTTGCCGGGCACACCCTGCGCCTGCCGGCACTGCGTGAACGTAGTGGTGATATTTCGCAATTGCTGTGCCATTTTATGCTGCAACTGAAACACAAGACAGCGCCGACAGCAGATGCCCTGCGGTTACTTGAGGTATACGATTACCCAGGCAATATCCGCGAGCTCAAGTACATTATTGAGCTGGCGTCACTCAAGGCGGGTATGGGTAATATAAGGCCTGAACACTTGCCGGCTTGCGTGCAAAATTGCTCCGCCGGTACACAGCAGATCAGGCGTGATACGGCGGGCTCGCGCGCTAATCTATCCCCTCCGTCTGGTGCTGAAAATAACCATCAGATTGGGCGCCGTAAGGAAGACCGGCAGATCATGGGTATGGATGCGAATACTGTACTTGATATTCTGCAAAAAGCCCGAGGTTCGCGGCGCAAAGCTGCACAAACGCTTGGTATCAGCGAGCGGAAAATCTATCGCCTGATCAAGCGTTATGAAGAAGCAGGCTTTGAGGTACCGCCGCCTTATCTTTAACAGTGGTTGTTCTCAGCAACTTTTCTATTTATCCAGAGATGTACTGTGAATTTGCGTAAGCTTCCCGAGATTTATCTCGTCACGGAAATACTTTTTGTTGCGCCTTGCCGGGTAAAGACAATATTCAGTGTGGCATCTTCGGCAAGGGCATCGATGGCGTTTGATACGCCTTTTCCGCTATTCATGACAAAGCCATTGATGCTGGTAATGACATCGCCGGCTTTAAGCCCCTGGCGGGCGAGAAATTCTTTTTCGCTGCTCTCCTCGGCGAATATTTGCAGGCCGGCAACCTGACCATTAATGATGGCAGGTTCGTAGTCAAGATCTTCCCAAAACTCGCTATCTGGAATCTCATCATCATTCTCGTGATCTGCTGCGGATTTTACACTAACCTTTTCGTGGTCTACTACGGGTTTTACACTACGTACTGAAGTTTTCCGGTATTTGGTAACGGTCTTGGTGCGGGGTTTTTTCTCGCTGCGGGTATTTAGTTTATACAGGAGTAGCGTTTCGTATTGGCCATTTCTTAGCAGGGTAACTCTGTCTGGGTGAATTTCATCGAGTTTTGCTAACCCAAAAACACTATCGCCCCGCTTGAAATGTTTTTCTTCCTTGTTGGGCTTCTGGATAATAGCAAGTCCGTCGTGCTTATTATCTTCGGCAGCGATACCACTTAATTTCAGGTTCAGCTTGGTTT
>CAYPEL010000022.1:0-24767 GCA_964409635.1 uncultured Gammaproteobacteria bacterium
TATGCGAAGTAACGCTGGCAGTAAGATCAGTGTAAAAATTGTACTAACGGCCAGTCCACCCACAATGGTTGCCGCCAGTCCACGGTATAATTCAGTGCCCGCACCGGGTATGAGCAACAGTGGCAACATACCAAACAAACTGGTCAGCGCACTCATCAGAATCGGCCGCAAACGTATCTGCACGGCTTGCTGCACAGCCGCTGCACGGGTCATGCCTGCCCGCTCGGCACTGCGGGTCTGGTAGACCAGCAAAATAGCATTATTGACGACCAGACCCAATACGATTATAAAACCAATCATGGTGAGCAGGTCCATGGGCTGAAAAACCAGCAGATTTGTTAAGCGCAACGCAATCACACCACCGACGGCAGCCAACGGCAAAACCAATAGGACTAGCAAACTGTCGATAAAGGATCTGAACAAGGCGCTCATCAATAAATACAAGATAACCACAGCCAGCAGAAAACTGCCGCTCATATTATCCAGCACCAGCCGCAATTTCTCCGCGCTGCCCGAATAGCGAATCGCACCATCGGCTGGCAAGCGATCCAGTAACTCCGGTTCAATTTGGGTATGCAACTGATCCAATAAATGTTCCAGTGACATGCCCTCCGGCGGCCGGATCTGTAAAGTCACAGTCCGCCGCCTGTCGAGACGGCGTATCTGTTCCGGCCCGGCCGAGCGTTGCAATTCAACCAGTTCATGCAAGGGTAAAATACCCACACCCGGGGTCACGACTGGCATTGCCATAAATTCTTCCGGCGTCGACCATGGCAATACACGCACCACAATATCACGCTGCCGCTCGCCATCGAAATATTCACCCGCATACTGTCCGGAACCAAATGCACGGCTGATGCGTGCCAGCGTCTGGCGGCTCCAACCGGCTTCGGCGAGCCTGCGTTCATCGGGCAGCAATAATAATTCAGGCTGCGCCATTTCCAGACCCGGCCGGGGTCTTACACTGGCGCCAGGAATTTTTTCCTCTATGAGTTCGTAACCCAGACGCGCAACATCCAGCAAAGCTTCCAATGAACGTGACTGCAAATTCATTTCAACACTGCTGCCGCCTCCGCCCATACCGCCAAATAATGCACTTTGCCGGGCGAAAGCCAGGGTATCAGGAAAACCCTGCACCATTTGATTCACGATGGGTAGCAATTCATCAACCTTATCCGGATCTGCCGCCCGTACGCCCATAAATGCGCCACCCTGATGAACCACAATAAAATAATGATCGACTTTCGGTAATTTTTCACCTTTAAAATAGGGGTCAATCCGGCGGGCAATAACCTGAGCCAATTCCTTTTCAATATGCGCCACATTAACGCCAGGCGCCACGGATAAACTGACCGATATCCTGTTCCGCTGTCCTGATGGCAGATAGTCTGCTTCCGGCATCAACCAGATAACCAACAGAATCGGTACGCTGAACAATAGGACGATGGTGCGCCAACGTTGCATACGGGTCTGCGTACGCTGCATGATCCAGCCTGCAAATTGGCGCCATTTTTCTGCGTGCCGGTCATGCAGATCAATCTGCGCCAAGGTATGCTGCGCTGCAACCGGCACGAGCAATAAGGCAATCAATAATGAGGCAATGACTGCAGCGGAAATCGCTATCGCCAGATCAGCAAATAACTGTCCCGCCTCCCCGGCCAGAAAAACCACCGGCAGGAAAACGGCGACCGTGGTAGCGGTTGAAGCCAGCAAGGCACCCCAGACTTGTTGCGCACCCTGTAAAGCCGCCTGTTCACTGCGCATACCTGACTCGCGCAAGCGCACCACATTCTCCAGCACCACGATACTGGCATCCAGCACCATACCCACGGACAGCGCCAGCCCGGCCAGCGAGATTACGTTGAGGGTATGCGCACTGACATCAATAAAAATAAAGGCCGAAAGCATGCATAAGGGTATAGCGGCCGCAATGATAAGCGTGGCGCGCAACTTGCGCAAAAACCACCACAACACACCGACTGCCAATAAGATACCGAGTAAAAGATTTCCGGACAGCATATTGATAGACCGGTCGATATAAACTGTTTCATCATAGACCTGCTGGATACTCAGGCCAGCCTGTTTTAGAGGAACTTCGAGCTCAGCCACCACCTGCTTCAGGTGATCCATTAACTGCAACACGTTGACACCGGTTTCGCGGTAGGCATTAACGGCGATTGCCCGGGTACCCTGATTAATGACAAAACTGTTCCTATCCACCTGGCGCAATTCAATGGTGGCGACATCACGCAACAACACGGGCTGGCCATCTCGCCAGTCGACAATCATTTCACCAAAGCGGTCAACCGGAAAAGTCCCGGAGAAGCGGATGGTATAACGCCGTTTACCCACATCCACCTGACCTGCCGAGACCTCTTTGTTACCCGCCACCCGGTTGATGAGATCGGGTAATTGCACGTTAAGCGCGGCTAGCTTATAGGGATCAAAACTGATGCGTAGCTCCTTACCGCGGCCACCCCGCACCTCGGATTTTGCAACCCCCGGCACCCGTTCGATACGGGTGTGCACCAATTCCTCAACCAGCGTGCGATAGCTTTCTATATCCCGAGAATTACCCGGTAGGGTTTTAATAGCAAACCAAGCGACAGGCCGGTTACGCGCACCAATGGTTGAGAGCTT
The DNA here is from genome assembly GCA_964409635.1 of uncultured Gammaproteobacteria bacterium. GTDB lineage: Bacteria > Pseudomonadota > Gammaproteobacteria > DSM-19610 > DSM-19610 > CAYPEL01. The sequence goes on from CAYPEL010000022.1 coordinate 2,641, forward strand.
TGGCTCAACGGCATCTTCCGGATAGTTACCCACCCGGTTCAGTCGATTCAGCACATCGATCAGAGCGCGCTGCAAATCGGCATCGGCTTCAAAACTCAGCGTCAGACGGCCACTGCCACGACTGGCCCGGGCGAGCATTTCGACCATACCCGGTGTACCGCGTAGCGCTCTTTCCTGCGGTTCCAGTATTTCAGATTCGATTTCTTTGGGAGAAGCGGCCCGCCAATTTGTGGAGACTGTGATCTCCGGACGTTCCACTTCTGGCGTCAGCTGTACCGGCAAACGTGACAGGCTGATGCCGCCAAACAAGATTAACATCAATACCGCCACCAGCGCCGCCACTGGATTTCCCAGCGCAGCACGGGTCAGTATCATTGCACGCCGTCCAATGATTGGAGCGTGACGGGAAGCCCTTCTCGCAACCTTTCACCGCCCCGGATGACGACCCGGTCACCGGCTTGCAGACCGCCTTTTATTTCAATCATATCTTCGCTGGCGATGCCGGTCGTTACTTGCAAATTTTCAGCGAAATCCTTGTCATTGATTCTGAAAACGCTTATTGAGTTACGCCGCAAGACCAGTGCATCACGGGGAACTGCCAACACCTGCCTCGGTAATGCAGCAGGTACAGCGACACGAACACTCTGCCCAATATGTAAATCCTGCCGCCCAGGAACAATGCGCAACTCATACAAGCGTGATTGCGAATCGGTAGCCGGTACGGCTACGCGCACCACCCCCTGTGATGATTGACCGGCAATATCCAGATCAATTGCCACACCGGACTTAACGAAGGGTAAGACATTTACAGGCATCCAGCTCTGGATTTCCAACTGACTGGTATCCATAAGAACTGCCACGCCAGCACCACCATCCGCCCATTCACCCGCTTTGAGCAAGCGGCGTATTAGCACAGCATCAAAGGGCGCTTTGATGACACAGTTTTGTAACCGTTTTCCAGCAAGACGCTCACGCGCTTTTGCTGCTGCCAGTTCACTCCTGGCGCCCGCCAGGTCTGCTAAAGACTGTTCGAGCTGTCTTTGAGCCGCATTATTTTGTTTTGCAAGCCGTTGCAAGCGCTTAACTTCTTTTTCAAGAAATACCAGCCGGGCTTGCACACGTTGCGTTTCAGCTGCAACAACCCGTCTTTCCTGTTCCATTATATCTGCATCAATTTTAGCAACCACCGCACCGCTTGCCAGCCGATCGCCCACTTCCGCGACATAAATCAGCCTGCCTTCAACCTCAGCCGGCACTTCAGTTTGTCCACGGCTAACCACTGTCCCTGGATACCAGTTTATGGGTGACATCTCACGCATTTCAGCTGTTGCCACAACAACCGGGCGGGCTTTTGGCGCGGCGCTTGATTGCTTTATCCCGGTTGAAAATAACAACACCATGCTGCTACAGAATACCGCTATGCTGTAAACCAGCCGAACAAATATTTTTGATTTTTTTGTATGCATTATTTTGCTGCTTGCATCCACTGCTACATGTTTAAGTTGGTGGCACCCGTAAAATACTGTTTTAATCGCATAGCGCCAAATTATGCGCGTTGCTGGGCGAATAAATTCACACCCACAACAGGAAAATGAGCTTAACTTGGCGTCATTCCTGTAATATTCCATTTCAACAGAATTAACAGAAGTTCCTGATCCGCTATGCTAGTCTAAAGCTTGCGTGGCAATATAGTATCTCATGGCAGAGCATTCCATCGTATTTTCGGTGTTTCTTATTTTTACCGGCGCTGCGGTACTGGCCACACTCGCCCTCTACGCCCGGCAATCCGTACTGGTCGCCTATATCCTGCTGGGCATGCTGTTGGGGCCCTATTCATTGCGGCTGGTCAGAGATGTCGAGTTATTGCAAGACCTGTCCCACGTCGGCATTGTCTTCTTGCTTTTCCTGTTAGGCCTAAACCTGCACCCCCAGAATCTGTTACGCATGTTCAGCAAAGCCACGCTGGTCACACTCGTTAGTTCTGCAATATTTTCTGGTTTTGGCTTTATCACTGCCTGGTTATTTGGATACACATTCAATGAGTGTCTGGTTATCGGTGCAACGATGATGTTCTCAAGCACGATTATCGGCCTCAAACTACTGCCCAGCACTGTCCTGCATCATCAGCATACTGGCGAAATAATTATCAGTGTTTTATTGCTACAGGATTTGATTGCCATTCTAATCCTTATGATTCTGTATGGCGCGGGCGGCGATTCCAAGGGGCCAGAACAGTTAATCATACTAGGCCTGAGCCTGCCCGCACTTGTGCTGTTTGCTTTTGTCTTCTCACGGTTCATTCTGACGCGTTTACTGGCGCGCTTCGATACCATCCAGGAATATATTTTTCTGCTCGCTATTGGCTGGTGCCTAGGCATGGCCGAGTTGTCTGAATCACTCAACCTGTCCCCGGAAATTGGCGCCTTTATTGCGGGCGTTGCCGTTGCGACAGAACCGATTTCGCGTTTTATCGCCGATAGCCTGCGCCCCTTGCGCGACTTTTTTCTGGTGGTTTTCTTTTTCAGCCTGGGTGCAAGCATTGATCTTGGCTCGGTGCAACAAGTCCTGCTGCCAGCCGCTATCCTGGCCGCAATGAGTCTATTATTAAAACCCTGGGTGTTTAAAAAATTATGGATATATGAAGGCGAGCCGGCGGGTGAGTCGGCTGAAATAGGTGTGCGACTGGGCCAGATCAGCGAATTTTCATTATTGATTGCCTTACTGGCAACCGAATTAAAAGTTATCGGAGAACAGGCGTCCTATCTGATACAACTGGCCACACTGATGACATTCATTGTGTCTTCCTATTTTATCGTCGCCCGGTATCCCACCCCGATCGCAACGTCGAGTAGGCTGCGCAGGGACTGACAGACCAACTGAACCCATCAATACAACCTGTCGGCGTACTTGAGCCTTAACTGTAAAAGTAGCGCCACTCGCAGCCACTAAATCCCTGCAATGCATTCATCAATGTTTCTGTTGGCAGCGCTTCCTGTGGATAGACACCGGTAATCTCCACAAAACAGCGCGCGTAACCGGCGGCCTTCCTCCAATTGAGGGCATGCACAGGGGTTTTGGTATCACATCGGTTACAAACAGTTAACATTTCTGCAATAAGACTTTCACCATCAATCTCGACCACCGACCGGCAGTGCGGGCAGCGCGGTGGCGGGTAATGCGGAGCAATCAGAAATTGAGGTGACTCTTTTTTCATCCGAATACGAATCGAACAAAATTCCTTCTCTGGCTGATTACCATCAGGCTCCAAATTGATTGCCGGCGCACAACCCATAAAAGTTACCAGACTTAGAAAACTATCCCCAATGAGAAAACCCGGCGCGAACCCTTCAGGTAAGACACCACCGGCCAGTCCTATTGTTTGCAACAGAGAATACAGGTCGTTGATCAGGTGCGGTGACCAGGCAGCATCTGTTGGGTGTAGTATGAGAGACGCCATTAATTTTCACTATTTACTGTGGTCGGTTTATTCTAGAGCATCGTTACCGGTTTTATAATCCGTAATCCTAGGAGCCTGTCAGAGAAAAATAAAAAACCCGGCTAAGAAGCCGGGTTTGTATCGACAGTATAAATGTTTTTAAGAACGATTTTTCCTTTTGGTAAACCCAATCAGGAATAGACCGGTACCTAACAATAATGCAACACCAGGTGCTGGAACTTCCTTTTTATCAGCCCAGGCAACCAGTTTAGCATATTTAAATTTATAATCTGACTTTGTGTACTTGTAATTACCCTGTATTGCCGTTAGGTTTACATCAAGCATGCCGGTATCACTTAAAGTAGTGAGATCGGTGAGTTTGAATTTCTTTGACCAATCTACTTCCCACTTATTAAAGGTTTCATCGGCCGTTCCGAAAACGGCGTATTCATAACTCCAGTCCCAATCGTCTTTCAGGTAAAGTTTGATAACCGCACCGCTAATATATTCAGACTTTGGGTCGTAACCATGCTTTGTAAGGTCAAACTTCCACGCGTGACTGCCAGATGAAGTATTGGCCGTCATCATGAAGTCTTCAGGATTATAAATATCCTTGTAGTCGTATTTATAGCTATGAATGTAGGTAGCACTGGCAATGCCAGAAATACAAAATAGAACTACACTCAGCGTTATTTTTGTCAATTTACTCATAAGTATTCCCCCCCAAGTAACAATTATTGTTACTTCATATAAAATATGAGCAATTTACGTGCCTAAAATATGTTTGCTAGATATATCAATATGATACCGCTCATAAATTCTGAACACTAGGCACACAACACGTAAAAGTGTAATAATTATTAACAGTTAATATTGATTAAAATACCCGAAAATGTACATTTTTAAAAAGAAATTCAAATAGTTAGTTAATCTTCGATAGTGTAATAATTTTTTACACTTGCGCACCAATTTTCTAGAACCTGCATTTAACTAACTATTTACCGTTTACCACAGACGTTTTGTCGAATGGCCAATTCCTTCATATAATGGTGAAGTGCACACATCCAGTATATGCACAGCAGAGTGCAATTAGTTTTTTGAGCCCGACTGATCCCAGCTGAAGGTACAATCGAGGTGGGAACGTACAGAGATAAGTCCGGTAATGCCATCTTCCACCATGGTTTCCAGCGGTGTGCGCTGGCGGAATTTCCGGTTGGCTTTATGCATCCACAAACGGCCCATTTGGCGGCTGAATGGGAAGGTGGTTCGCAACGCATCTGCGATACAGATAAGATGCTCAATGCGTAACATGATATTGGGCTCATCCGGCAACGGCCGCTCTTCGCGCATTCGGACGAGTTCCCGGACTGGCACATTTTCAAGACCCAACAGCAGCAGCTGATCTTTGGCCTTTACTTCCCAGCCCTCCAGCATATTTAATATTCCACGGGTTAAATCCTGGCGCTCTTCGAGGGTCATATCAGACATGTTTATTACCTAATTTTATATGCCGGCCATCTTATCATGCTTGAAACAGGTAAAATGAGTGGCTATCCGCTATTCCACACAGTAAATACGGACAAAGCAGGATCAGAAACGTTTTAAGGTATCAATAAATAATCTATCCGCGGACAGATTTTGCGCAAGCAATAGCTCACGCACAAGCTGTAATACAGCCATTGGACCGTTCACATAAACATCGTGCCCACTTAAATCAGGGTAATCCTGAGTAATCCGTTGCGCCGCTTGCACCATGGCCTGTTCATCCGGATCCAGCGTCATAAATTCTTTGCTACCTTCGTTTACCTGGGCGGCATCACTGACGAGTGGAAAATACGCAAAATCGTCCAGCGCCGCTTCCCATGAACGGCAGTAATTTTCCAGGTAGTGTGCAGATAGCTTTCGGGTGATCCAGTACAGCCTTATGGGCTGCGGAACATCAAGCGAAATCGCGTGCTCAATCACACTTTTGATGGGTGAGAACCCAGTATCATAGGCAATAAAAATTGCTGGGCGCCGGGATTCCTCATCAAGCACAAACCCACCGTATGGCCCTTCAATAGCTATTTTTTCACGCTGCTTCAGATTGGAAAATATGTAATCTGAAAATTCATCGCCGGCAACCCTGCGCTGATGGAACTGTAGATACATACCATTACAGGGGCAGCTTGAAATTGATTTATTACGCGGTGTGATGCCCTTTATTTTTAGTGTTATGTGCTGACCCGCCAAAAAACGCAAGGTCTGGCTGCGCGGTGTGCGCAAGGTCACCATGGCCACATCCTCAGCCGGAAATTCTTTCTTTTGTACCTGTGTGGTCAGCGTTTGCAAAGGAATATCTGCAACACTATTGGCTTCCTGGGCTTCCAGCTCCATATCCGATGCCGCACTGGCCCGGCACAGTAATACCTGCCCCTGCACCTTCTCTTGCGCACTCAACACGTAATCGTGGTGCCGGATTTCACCAATATCACCTTGCAATACCCGCGCCTTGCATTCACCACAGGTACCGTTACTACAATGGTAATTCAGGTTAAGTCCGGAGCGTAAGGCACCTTCGAGAATGGTTTCATCTTCCTCAACGAGGAATGTATGACCACTGGGCTGAATCTTGATTCGAGTTGTCATAGCTTGATTCTAACTTCTTTTCGTATATGCTGACGCCGGTTGTTAAACTGCATGAACAATGAAACTCCTACAGTACACTAGCAAACAATATACGGAGAGAGACCAATGAAGAAAAGGGTATTCTGGCAGATTCTGCCTCTGCTTCTGGGCAGCCAGCTATCATGGGCAGATACGATTGAGCTATCAAACGGTGACAAATTAACCGGTACAGTCACTGAGCAAACAGCCGGAAAAATCAAGATTGAAACTTCTTACGCTGGCACTGTTGAAGTTAGCCTGGCGGAAGTTGCTTCGATGAACACCGAAACACCGATGCAGTTCGTGTTACAGGACGGTCAGGTTATTAATGGTACGGTACGCACCATGCCAGGCGGTGGGATTGAAGTAACAGGAAGGGATCAATCCAGCGTGCAATTACCTGGTTTGGCTTCGATCAGCTCGATAGGTGCGATACCACCCTCGGGCACATTGCCATTGGAATGGCATGGCGATGCATCGTTGGCAGGTAATGTCACCAAGGGTAATACGGATACCAGTGCGGTAGGCCTGGCAACCCGGATAGTTGGCGAGCAAAAAGCTATCCAGCGTTTCACGGGTTACGCCAATTACAACAAGGAAGAAAGTAACGGCACAACGACTAAAAACCAGTACCTGCTGGGTGGCAAGTACGACCGCTTCTTCACTGAACAATGGTATGGCTTTGCCGGTCTGGATTTTGAAAAAGACAAATTCAAAGATCTTGACCTGCGCAGTACGCTCAGCGCGGGCGCCGGTCACCAGTTCTACAACACCGACGAGCTGAAACTATCCGTTGAAGCGGGCCTGAGTTATACCGATGATAACTACATCAATGCCGAAGATGATGCCTACGCGGGTTTTATTTGGGGCGTCAACTGGGAACAAAAGTTCTTTGACGGCATGGTAGATTTCTACCATCGTCATCGTGGAATTCAGGGACTGGACTCTGCTGACAATACCCTTATCCACGCTGAGACTGGCGCACGCTTTCCGCTGGTTATGGGTCTGAACGGATTCATTGGATATGATATCGATTGGGATGGTGACCCACCCGAAGGCACTAAAAGTACGGATCACACGTATAAAGCCGGGGTCGGCTACGCCTGGTAACGATTACGCTGAATGAGCATTTTATTGCTACTGCTGCTGCTCGCGCTGGTCGTATTGCTCTGGCAAAGCAATATGTCGGCGCGGGAAACGGCCACTTCAGCCGCCCGGGACACCTGTTCCCGCCAGCAATTGCAGTTACTCGACGGAACCGTTGAACTGCAACGGATGAGACCCATCCGCAGCGAAACCGGCACACTGGTCTTCAGGCGTGTATTCCAGTTCAGTTACAGTCCAGATGGCACCATACGCCAAAGTGGCTTTGTGATTATGCTGGGTAATCAAATAGAAAGTATTGGCCTTTAGCCCGCGATGCATCACCAGGCGTTGCAGATGCCGTGGTTGTTACAAGGTAATTGCTGCATTTCAGGATGGTCACTATACTAGTAGTCCTTATAGCACCGAATAATCGACCAGATAATGCCATACTATATATACAAGATTACCCAAGGGCCTACCGCTTTAATCAAGCGCCTAGAAAAACTTGAAGAACATGAAACCTTCAAGGAAGCGAAAAACAAGGCTCGCGCCTTGCGCACCGAAATCAGCAGCCCCGATGACTACAGTATCAAGGTCATGTTTGCCGATTCAGAACTGGATGCCGAAGAAAAGCTGATGCAAAAACGCGCCGCGCCCATTCTTCGGGAATGGGAAAAATAACGATTCCACGCATGGTTGAGGAAGATGAATTTCGTTCTATTTACCATACCATCAATGAGCGGCGCTGTGCTTTCGAGAAAGCCATCCTAAGCCGCCATTGTGCCTGCCTGCATGCAACCCGCTTTTATCTGGCTGATCGGGAGGGCGTCAGTTGTGAATCAGAAGCGGCGAACACACGCTGCAAGACTTTGCTTGAATTGTTGCGAAAGAGCGCAAGATTCGCCCTAAAGCTAACGACAATAGAAAGCCAATTACCCCACAACAAGGAAATAAAAGTACAAAATGGTGGCATGTCCGGACTGCAGTCAGTTCTCTATCCACAACTAAGCAGCCGGACTGATGTAGAAGATATAGCCGGATTATTAGCCTATGGTGTTAAAGTCTATGGCTCACTTGGAAATTTTCCCTTCCAGAAAATAACCCTGTATATCGCCCGGCACCAAGGCCGTAAACGCCGCACCCGGCCGGATCGTCATTAATTTAGTCTGGAGCTGCCACATCAACAATCAACTCAATGATGAAGAGATCGAGGCGCTGCAGAAAAAACTCGATGAATTACAGACCGAACACCGGGATCTGGATGATGTCATTCACCACCTCACCGTATCGGACTATCCGGATCAATTACAGCTACAGCGATTAAAAAAGCGCAAATTACGGCTCAAGGATCTGATTAAAAAAATCGAAAGCCGCCTGATACCCGACATGGATGCTTGATATTATTTCGCTTCGCTAACACGAACTGTCGCCACAGGAGAAACGGACTGCAGTGTTGCACCGTCTATTTCAGTATACCGCCTGACTTGTACATACAGCTGTCTGGCGTGGCCAAGTGGGTAATTAACGGAGGTTTCATACGGCTGCCAACTTGCACCAAAGAAATCCGGTGATGCGCTGACTCTAATCTGTCCCGCGTCACCCTGCACCTGCGTTCTGACCTGTACCGCACCAGGCATGAGTGCCGCGGCATCAAGACCGGTAATTTTCAGCCTGCCGGTTGCTTCAGTAGAGGCTGATAACCCGGCACAGACGGGTTCTTTGCGCCAGCCTGACTCCAATTTGAGCACTAACATTCGAGGCTCAAATAATGGCCCCAACTCACGCCTTTCTGCCTGATAACCCGGCCGGGAAACCGTTACCTGCAGCGGGCTTGCCGGCACTGACCGAAATCTGGCCACACCCCGCTCATTGGTAACCAGGGAACCAAATTGGGAACCGGCCGCAGCCGTGCCGAGACAAACTGCTGCACCACTCAACGCTTCTCCAGTCGCAACATCCATCACTTGAATATCCAAACTCGCACCCTGCCCGGCTGCACGCACGCCCGCCTGCGGCATGGCGATTAAGAAGCCTGCCAAAAGAGCAACAAGATAGCCGTTTTTATTCATAAGAATCGCTCCCCTTTTTAATACCGTATCAACCAGAAACCATGAAAAGTATAACCCCTTATTTAAGGCTGCAATACTGCCTTTATGTGAACCCCATCACAAAAAACCGATATTACATGCATTAAGTGAGAGCCAACACACATTAAGATTCTGCTAATTATTTAATAATCATTTCCCAGATGCCGCTGTTTACATAGGGATAAATATTTAATCCAGACTTTAATATCCACCAGGCAAAACTCCGTGATACCAAAGACAATACAATTGGCTGAAAATTTATCTCTCGAGGAATATGGGACTGAGGAAACTCAATTGGCCCGTGACCTCGCCGGACGTATTCAACAATTACAAAATATAAAAAAAGAAAAGCTCAGGGCAGCAGGTTTAGAACAGACAAAATCCGCTAAAGCGGTTACCCAGCGGATGACTTTCAACCCGTTACACCCTTCCATGGAGTTACCGCCAGAGCAACTGATCCGCCTGATGGGCATGCACGCTCAGCAGTTAGCAATAGAAGCGCGCAAACACAAACCATCAAATCAGAAAACAACAGCTTCAGACAGCAAGCATATTGCACCTGGCCTGTTGGAACTGGAATATTCAGATGAATACGAAACATCCAGATCCTATAAACTGCTCGCTGCTACTATTCTCATACTGGTCTGTGTGTCAGGCTATCTCATTCAGAAATATCTGGCCGATAAACCGGTGGCTGTATCGCCCAATCAAGCTGTTATCGAACCAACTCTCCCGGCAAACGAACCTGCCCCTGTTCTGAAACAAGCCGCCCCAAAACCAGCCGCTACAACCAAGTCGGACAAAATAGTCAATGGGGGAAAATCACTGAACACTGGTACTTTACCAGCCGCAGTCATTCCGGCAGAAATAAATGCACCCGCTGGAATAACGGTTATTAACGAACTCCCAACGACTGACTCCATGTCTGTTATAGAAGATACTATCGAGATGGGCAGTGACGACTTGAGCACCGAACCGGAGTCCGGTATCCAGCCAACAATTGGCCTAACTGAGGGATTTCCCGGTGATGAAACCGGCTCCACAACACTGACAAGCACAACCGATACGACACCAACTGCCGATACCCCAGAAACCGATGCAACAAACAGCCTCGATATTCAAGCAACAGAACTACCCACTACGAATCCATACGACAGCACATTCCCGGAAGAAGATTTATAACTGGCAAATCTCCAGGCCCAGCTGTTCGCAATCATGCTGCTTAGCTGCATTGGTTATCACCGCCGTACTGGCATTCTCAGGCCGCAGGTAGCGTTCTCCCACACGCTGTAAATCATCCAGGCTTACAGCCAGTACGCGCTGGCGGAATTTCCGGCGCTGCTCGGGGGAACGGCCATACAGCGCATTATAGAAGGCATCTTTTGCCTCACCTGCCGGAGAACCGGGTTTATCAATGGCGCCGATAACGCCCAGTATCGCTTCTTCGACCTGACGCGGTTGGTGTTTATCTTCAAGCAGCCACTGCACAGACTGATCAAAGTCAGCCAATGTTTCTGACATGCGCGGATCACGGTAAGAATAAAACCGGAATGCCGCATTATCCGCATCATGGCTGGCGCCACCACCATAGGCACCACCCTGCTCACGGATTGCCCGGTGTAAATAGCCGTTACGCAGAAAACCGGCCAGCACAGACAACACCGGCGCATCGGCATGATCGACAGCAACAGTTGGGTAAGCCCTGGCGCAGAAATTCACCTGGGTATTGGTTACCCAGCATTGCTTAACACGCTGTTGAACTGGCTTTGCCGCAAACGCACTGCCCTGACCCGGTTGCGCTACATCTTTCCAAAGAGCAATTAATTCCTGCAAATGCTTTTGACGGTATTCCTCTTCCCCCACTAACAAAAACTGTCTGGGCGCGGCCAAAACCTGCGCATGAATCCGCTGGAATTTATCTGCCAGATTTTGAATCTCCGGGGTTCCGGTCAAACTATCATCCAACGATTTCAGAAAATGAATACCCGCCAGGCCACTTAAACGGTGCTGCAGTGCAGCCCCGGCACTGAGGCCACTGGATGCCGCAGACATCGCCAGTCCATGCCCATTACCGGTAACACTTTGCTCGCTGCGGGCGCGTAGTTGGGCGATCAATTCACGGATACGTTCAAGCTCATCAAAACGCGGCTGCTGCAGGGTTTCACGCAGCAGGCCGGACATCGCCTGATAGTTGCGCAGCAACGCTTTACTGGAAAAAACCAGGTGACCACTGAGCGACTGCACATCGTCCGTTTTGCTGCGTATAGAACTGGTTACTGATAAACCGCCGGTAATACTCGATTGCAAAGCCTGGGTCTGAAGATAGTCCCGGCCACCACAACCCAGTTGCGGCAAACAGCGGGTGTAGTAAGGCAGTACGTCCAGTAGCTCATCATCCAGCTGTGGCAGATCCACAATAATCTGTTCGTAGACCAGGCCATTGGTACCTTGGTCGTAAACCGAGACAGGCAGCGTATCACCGTCTGTTGTGGAGCCATGCGCGATATGCATTTCTGCAGGCACATCTTCCAGACCGACTTTGGGCAGAACTTCAGGATCATCTTCCTGCTGCTGGCGTGCCATCAGGTCTGCAGACAGTTTTATCACCGCCTGTTGTTGTGGGGTGGAAAGTGTGCTTTTTATCGCCGCTAGCCGCATAGCTTCGGCTTGATCGCGCCGTTCCGCCAGCCCGGTGTCCGGCACCAATGTCAGGCGTACACGGTGCTGATTATTGAGTAAGCGATCATGCACCAGTTGTTTAATATAGTCCGGATCTTCAATGTTTTTACCAAGTATCTCCAGTACCGGGTCGATATTCAACAACGCGACCGGATCAGCATGGTGTGTCGCCGCAGACAAGCCTTCCAAAATTAAATGCAAGCCATAAGGATAACCATCACCTGACACTTCGCGTTGCCCCAACTCAAGCTGATGCAACACCGCCTGCAAGCGCTCCAGTGGTATCCCGTTTTCAGCAACTTCCTGCAGGACGGATAACACCAGCTCCTGTACCGCCTGGGCGTGTTCCGGCCGGCTGCCTTCCAGGCCGCACATAAAACTCATTTCCCGGTTGGATGATTCCAGTCCACACAGAGGCGATGGCGCACTGCCCAGGCTGGATGTTTCCAACGCACGGCGCAGCGGTGATGCGCTATCATCGAGTAATACACCATCCAGCAGGTGTGCTTCTAACTGTTCCAATAATTCAGTGCTGCGGCCCAGTAACCAGCCCAGTACAATGTGGGTTTTATCTTCAGCCGGTTCGGATGGATCGAGCGCATAACTTTGCTGGACGGTCACCGGCGCGTGATAGCGTTTCTCATCCGGCACATCGATATGAATATCAAGCCGGTCGAAGCGTTTTAATACACATGCTTCAAAACGCTCCTGGTGTTGGTAGGCTGAAATATCACCGTAGGTCATGAATACCGCATTAGAAGGATGATAGTGAGTTTTGTAAAATTTCTTCAGCCCTGCGTACGACAGATCAGGGATACATTCCGGATCACCACCGCTGTTATAGTGATAGGTGGTGGACGGAAACAGGTATTGGGTTAACGTTTGCCACAACACGCTAACCGGCGGACTCATGGCGCCTTTCATCTCATTGAATACGACCCCCTTGAATACCAGCTCACTGTCAGTCTCATCCGGTTTTTCAAACTCGATGCGGTGGCCTTCCTGGGCAAAATCCAGTTCGTGCAGACGCGAGAAAAATACCGCATCCAGATACACCTCAAGCAGGTTGTTGAAATCCTTTCTGTTCTGGCTGGCGAAAGGATACGCCGTCCAATCACTGGAGGTGAAGGCATTCATAAAGGTATTCAGCGACCGGCGGATCATCATGAAAAACGGATCGCGCACGGGATAGCGTTCACTGCCACACAGCACCGTATGTTCCAGCATATGCGCGACACCGGTTGAATCCATGGGCACAGTACGCAACGCAACCAGGAAAACATTCTCCGGATTATCGGCTGCCAGGTGATAGTGCGCCGCGCCCGTAACACGGTGCCGGTACTCCTCGACCGTCAGCTTGAGCGTGGCGATGGGTTCACTGCGGATCCATTCAAAAGCGGGATGGATCTTGGCGGGTGCGGCAGCAGGGGTCTGCTGGTCGGCGATAACTGAACTCATGGCATTTTTCCCTGGAAATATAATTATCAGCTATTCTACCGTTAGCGGGCTTTAATATGCCATGCTATTGACTATCAAATCAGAAAGCGCACAGGCGAAAGGGATTTAACAGGTGCGTATTTCTCACCGGATGTCAAAGATCAAGGGTAACCTGAGACACCCAATGAAAATGCGGGCTATCACTCAAGGGTGATGGCCGAAAAAACCAATAAGCCATAAAATCCACTGCCATGAAAATAATCTCATTTAACACCAACGGTATCCGCGCCCGGCCTCACCAGCTACGGGCGCTGATTGAACACCATAACCCGGATATAATCGGCATCCAGGAAATCAAGGTTCGGGATTCGGAATTCCCTCTCCCGATGATCAATGAACTGGGTCTGCACGCAGAATTTCACGGTCAGAAAGGGCATTACGGTGTCGCCCTGCTGTCGCTCGCGAAACCGCAAAAATTATTTAAAGGCTATGCAAGCGATGACGACCAGGCACAACGCCGTCTTATCACGGGTGTCTATGAAATGCCCAACGGAAAATCCCTGACCGTCATCAACGGTTATTTCCCTCAGGGTGAAAGCCGTGATCACGCCCTCAAGTTTCCCGCAAAACAGAAGTTCTATGCTGACTTACTCGATCTGCTGGAGACAGGCTATAACCCGGAGGAACCCTTAATCGTTATGGGTGATGTCAATATTGCGCCCCAGGATATCGATATTGGTATCGGCGAAGTCAACGCCAAACGCTGGCTCAAAACCGGCAAGTGCAGTTTTCTACCCGAAGAGCGCGAGTGGCTTCAGAAACTGTTTGACTGGGGTTTGATTGACACCTATCGCCAGCATCACGCTAATACCAGTGATGAGTTCAGCTGGTTTGACTATCGCAGCCACGGATTTGACCGGGATCCCAAGCGAGGTCTGCGTATCGATCTGATCCTGGCTACAGCCCCATTGGCAGAGCACTGTACTGACAGTGGAATTTCATACAGTATCCGCGGCATGGAAAAACCGTCCGACCATTGCCCGATCTGGGCGCAGTTTGAGCTTTGAGCGAGTAGTCCTTCAACGTGATAATACTGTCTGGCACTGGTGACAACACAAAGACATTGCAAATTTTAGGCAGAGAATTACCTTTTTTGGAACAAAAAACCTATAATCAGGTCTGCATATATGCAATGTGCCGATAAGCTGATCGGCACATAACCACAACTTACAGAGCCTGTAATATGAATGGATACAAATCAAAAAGTTACTTTCTTTTTGTAATGCTGTTATTTAGTTTCCTAGCGGCCCCTGCCTGGGTATCCGCGACCGATTCCATGTCTGGCGGAGCAGACCCACAAGATCTGATTGCTGGCAATACCAAACAGCTGCTCGTAGAGTTAAGCGGTAAGGTGGAAGAAATCAAGAAAAACCAGCAAGTGGCATATGACCTGAGCGACAAACTGGTCATACCCTACCTGGATTTCCCGCGCATTACACGGCTGGTCATCGGCAAGCATTGGCGCAGTGCTAACGAGCAGCAAAAGAAACAGCTGGTCGAAGAAATTCGCAAAATGTTAATTCGGTCGTACGTAACTGCGATGCGTACTTATGCCGACCAGATTATCGCGTCCGGTGACCAGGTCACTTATCTTCCTTCACGCTTTAAGGAAGGCGATAAAAAATCCACCGTTCGCGCCGCCATCAAGCTGCAGAGCGGTAATACGGTCGATGTGCAGTATCTGCTCTATCTGAACAAAAACACCTGGAAGATATATGACATACGGGTTGGTGGAATTAGCCTAGCCATCACTTACCGCACCAGCTTCAATACTGAAATACAACGCACTGGGCTGGACGGATTAATTACCAGACTCACTGAGCAAAACCGGGCAGGCAAGGTCGAATTTCCGGGTAACGCCACAAAGGCCATATCTAACGCGACGCAATAACGCACGATGCTATTATGGCTGTTATTGCTGCAACAAACTTTCTATATCGGTTGGCATCTGTAAATAGTAGCCGGATTCGCGTAACTGCTGCATGACCAGCTGTGTATCGACCTGCGCCAAATGCCGCTGTTCATCCAGTTGCAAATCCATAATATGTTGCAGCTCGCCCATGATAGTCAGTAAACTTTCAGGCACCCTGGAAAGACTATCTGCCTGTACCACAAAAAGATAATAATCAGGCTTACGCTTACCCTTGTAGATCACACAATCTATTGACTCATTTATCATTTATTAATACCGGAAATCAAGCTGCGCGCCAGCATACCTATTCGTAAACTTTATAGCGCTACAGTTTGCCAGTCGCATACAGCAAAGTATCTCTGGCAATATAGGTGCAGTATTTTTCATTACAGTAATTTTAAGGCGCCAAGCCTGACACAGGCTGGCCGGTCAAGATCCGGGGCAAATAAAATAATCCCCTGTATCGAGCGCATATCCATTTCGCGTGAGACTGGGGCATGTTTTATGTCATCCAGCATAATTTCAATTCGGTTGATTCCTGCCTGTAAATTGAAGCCATGGTTATACCGGTCATTATAATCATGGCTATGCTGTTTATCATGTACACGTAAATTCAGACCTACGGGTTCTGCAAAATCCGAATACAACACAAAACTTAATTTTTCATAGCCGCGCCAGTCCGGTGCAACATCATCAATACTGATTCCTGGCCAATTCCCAGGCTGCATACAAAGTAAAGCCGGAAAAGTCTCACCTTCAATTGACATCGGCTGCTGCGTGAACTCTCCACCATGTGGGCGTAGGAATACCTTGCCTAATTCAGATGAGAAATTTGCCAGTACAGGAAATCGTGTATCCCGTGCAACATAAGCCGCCGAAGTGTATAACAGCGGTGACAGTGCAAGCAGTAACATGATGGCACTAAATAGCAGGAAGCGCCGCTTCCAAACAAATTTCTGCTGTTCGGCCGACGCCATCAGTAATAAAAGCGAGGCGGCTCCGCACATACCCACCAACAAATCAATCAGCGATGCTTCCCGCTGTAAGGGGATCTGAACCAACTCAATTGCAAGCAGGATAATTGCCGTGATGCCCCAGATCCACAAACAGTTGTACTTGCCGGTTCGAAGTCTGGCTACACCTGACAACAGTGCCGCAGTTGCTGCGCCCAGAGCAATATGCCCGGCATCCTGCAGCCAGGCAGCGACATAGTCCGGCAGAAACTTGTGTGGCGTCAGCGCCCCAACCAGCAACAGCAAAAAAAACGGCAACAACCAAAACTCTAACTTTTGACGTAGCTTACTCATTTTTATCGTGCCGCTTTTTCTGGCGTTGTTATTTTTAAATGCGCGCATATTCCATCGGCAACTTGTTGGGCACCCGTCGCGCGAACCTTATCCACCTCAAGACAGGCACATGCCTCGATAACATCCAGCAGATCACCCGATTCGATGGTTTTTTTACTCACAGGTAAACAGGCGTTGTGCTGCTGCATCCAGTCGACCAGGCAAGCTTCTTCTGGCCAGTCAGGCCTCGGCATATACAGCATTGGCGTACCGTTCACGACACATTCCGCCACGCTGCCATAACCACATTTACCTAGCAGCAAATCAACCGAGGCCAAAATATCGGTAAAACTCATCTGCGCTTCATCTATCTCATACAGATCCGGATGGTTACTGTTAAAACGATCGGCAACCAGCCAGGATATCCCGGCTCCATGCGGCCAGTTCTCTATGGGTAATCGCGTTGCTACGCCACCTGGTGCGACAAGAACCAAACGCTGGCCAGCGGGTAAATTCAACTGCTGTAGCAACGCCTCACGCCGGTTATTCCCTTTGCGGGCGATTGGGCCAACAGGATGCAGGCTATCCAACCAGGGCATAGGCATGGCCGGTTCTGGAACATAAAAAATATCTGCTAACTGATACGCGGCCATCATCTGTGCAAGAATATTTTCAGCTTCAGGACGTGTAGAGAAATAATGCCGGTAGATATCCGCCCAGTTCAGTGAACATAAAGCAAACACAGGCAGCGCTAATTTTTTCCCCGCCGCCAGGCTAAGATAAGGCACATCAGCAAGTATAAAATCGGGTTCCAGGGCCTCTAAAAAACGGCACTCATCATCAATTGCACCATACCAGTCCGCGTGTAGCTTTTTATAGCCTCTAGCACTGGCGAGCAAGTCTATTTCCATTGACGACTGCATTTTCAACCCAAAATCTGCCGCGTGCTGGATATATAGAAAATCGCCGTCAATACGCGAGCGTATAAAAGATTCAGGTATTGTGGAGAGAACCGTTACCCGTAATCCGGCAAGCTGACGTTGCAGGCTATTGATAACAGGCGCAGCCTGAGAAGCATGACCAAAACCATGCGGTGTAATGGCTACAACCAGATGCACGTTGGCTACAAAACAGTACGTTGATTCCCCGGCACGTAGCTTACAGCCCATCGGCAGCAGAGATGCTGCCGTTGGGCGTACCGGGATGTATTTACAGCGCGACTGTAAGCAACGTGTCGGGGAAACAATTTACTCATTAAGTAATAAGACCGGCGGCCTGCTCATCGGCGTGGTAGGAGGAGCGTACCATCGGGCCACTGGCAACCTGTTTGAAGCCCAGCGCCTCACCGATATCGCGCAACTGGTCAAACTCATCCGGCGGCACAAAACGATCAATGGGAAGGTGATTTAAACTGGGCTGCAAATACTGGCCGAGTGTCAGCATATCAACATGGTGCCGCCGCAGATCACGCATCACCTGCTCAACTTCTTCTAAGCTTTCACCCAGCCCGAGCATCAAGCCCGATTTGGTGGGTACGCCGGTGTGTTGCGCCTTAAATTTTTTCAGCAGATCGAGCGACCACTGATAGTCGGAACCTGGCCGCGCCTTTTTGTACAGGCGTGGAATAGTTTCCAGATTATGGTTGAACACATCGGGTGGTGATGCGGCCATAATCGATAAGGCAGGCTCCATCCGTCCCCGGAAGTCAGGCACCAACACTTCGATTTTAGTCTCTGGATTATGCTGGCGGATAGCCTCAATACAGGCCACAAAATGAGCGGCGCCGCCATCGCGCAGATCATCCCGGTCAACCGAAGTCACCACAACATAGCGTAATCCCATCGACGCGATGGTACGCGCCAGGTTCTCAGGTTCGTCCTGATCCAGCGGGTCTGGTCGGCCGTGGGCAACATCGCAGAACGGACACCGCCGGGTGCAGATATCCCCCATGATCATGAAGGTCGCCGTACCCTGGGTAAAACATTCCCCCAGGTTCGGGCAGGATGCCTCTTCACAAACGGTATGCAGATGATGCTCGCGCAACACTTTTTTTAAACGCTGCACCGCCGGACCGGTGGGTGACCGGGCGCGTATCCAGTGCGGTTTACGCGGCGGCCGCAGAGTCGGTTCCACCTTGATCGGTATGCGGGCCATTTTAGCTGCACCGCGCTGGTATTTGTCGGGTTGATTGCTCATTGAAAAAATATTTACTCTTTCTTTGACTCGATAGTGTAGCCCAGAATCTCTGCCAGATGGGATTGCAGCTGCAGTGCCGCTTCATTGATAGACAAATGAATACCCAGACCGGATAGCTGGCAAACCGGCTGACCCACGAGGCCGCAGGGATTTATGCGCGAAAAAGGCTCTATATCCATATCAACGTTAAGGCTTAAGCCGTGATAGCTGCAACCACGCTTAACGCGCAAACCCAATGATGCCAGCTTGGCGCCACCCACATACACACCAGGCGCCTCTGCTCTGGCTTCAGCTTGAACCCCGTAGCCTGCCAGCCATTGCATGACGGCGGCTTCAAGGCCATGCACCAACTGCTGCACACTCATTCCCAGGCGTTTTATATCCAGCAACACATACATCAGCAACTGCCCTGGCCCATGATAGGTCACTTGACCGCCGCGGTCGGACTGAATAACCGGGATAACTCCGGTGTTCAAAAGGTGTTCGGGTTTACCATTCATGCCCAGGGTAAAAACCGGGTCGTGCTCGACGAACCAGACTTCATCCTGCGTAGATTGCTGGCGTTGCGCCGTGAAATTCTGCATCGCTTCGAATACCGGCTGATACCCGGCACGGCCAAGTTGCCTTATCCGCAGCTTGCCGGTCAAGGCTGATTGACTCGCCATTTTAGCAGACATCACAACACCATCATGATGTCATCGCAGCTTGTCAGCTCGCGGTAAATCGCGTCCAGCTGCTGCTGGCTGGTTGCCTGCACTGTAAAAGTGACAGAGATGTATTTACCCTGCTTGCTGGCGGCGCTGTACATACTGTCGTTGACAAAATCCGGGGCGTAGCGACGCACGATCTCCAGCGCTCTGACTTCAAAACCGGAGCCTGACAAGCCCATCGCTTTTATAGGGAAATCACAGGGGAATTTGAGTAGCGTTTGTTTTTTATCCACTGGGGGATAATAACGCACTGTCAGCTGGCTGAGAAATCTGCCAACTGCCATTTCCGTGCATTTTAGACACTGCCTCTCGGGCTTAGACTTTCAAGTTTGCAGCACAATCCTTCGATGCAAACCAAGAAACCACCGATTTATTTGTGAAGCGCCAGCAGGAGCGGTTTTAACCGCGATGAACGCCGCACCCATCGCGGTTAAAACCGCTCCTTCAATATTTCAGTAAGATACGATAAGCAAAAGACCAGAAGATCTCTAAGTTATCCACGCAGTAAAACACACTCGCTGTTTAGTTCTTAAGGCAAACGAATATCAATCGCCGCCGTCTGGGTACAACCCACCTGGGTCATCACATAAGGCACGGGGTACTCCGATAAATATTCTTCGGGTAACGCCAGCAGCTTTTCCTTGAAGGCATCGGGTGCGAACAGCATTGGAATCAGGTTATTGTAATACGCCGCTTCACTGGTCATTGACAGTTCATCGCCATCACGTTGCAGATAGCCCAAGTCGGTCAAAGCACGGATTAAATCGCCATATACAAAATCCAGGTCGACGCCATACTTGCGTTGAATCGAAGCAAGATCAATTTTAGTAAAACGTAACTGGCTGGAAACTTCACGAATCATTTCCAGCTCGGGATCAAGATGATCAACTGTGGCTATCGGTAACCGGCCCGCTTCGATATGCTGGTAATAGGATTTTATTGAACCCACATTCTGGTAAGGCATTTGTGGTGCATAACCCTGTGACGCCAAGCCCAGTGCAACGAGTGGCAAATTATCCCAACGGCGCACCTGGTGGCGGTAGGAAGCCTCACCCGGAATGGCATAAACATTTTGCAATACCGGCTTGTAACCAAAACCGGTTAGCAGTTCGTCCGCTGCTGCAAAGCTGCGTATTTTTTTCCGGTACTGTTCATCCTTGGGCGGCCCCAATAGGGATTTCCCTGGTTTACTGCGCTGGCTATCCAGCGAATAGATCGACAGGCTTGGAATACCCAGGCTATGAAAACGAATCAAGGTTTTTTGCAGCGCATCCTCAGGCTCATTCTCGAAACCATACATGGTATCGACATTCACATTGCCGATTTCGTCCAGTGCTGCTTCCAGTTCGCCAATCGCCTCATCAACCGAGTAGTAACGGTTCATACCTGCCAGCAATTCACTGTCAAGGGTTTGGATACCGTAGCTCAGGCGGTTGACGCCGAGCGACTTTAATAAGCGGGACTTTGCCCGCGGCAATGTACCGGGCGCCGCTTCCACAGTAATCTCGGCCGCATCTTCAATAGCAAAATTAACCTGTAAGGCGGCAAACAGTTTCTGGATTTGCTCGTCGCTCAAATAGCTAGGCGTACCACCACCGATATAGACTGATTCACATAATTGACCGCGCAATACCGGCGCATACATCTGCATTTCTTTGACCAGGGCATCAACATAGGGATCGGATTGTTCTATACCCTTGCCTGGCAATACGGTGTAGTAACAAAAGCTGCACAAGGTTTTGCAAAACGGGATATGCAGGTACAGGCTGTAACGTCCCGGCTCTACAGAGGGTTTTGCAAACAGCTCGGCTGCCGAATCGGGTGGATCATACTTATTCAGCAGCGGCGGTGGGAAGGCCCAGTCGAAACAGGGGAAGAAGTCATTTTGAATTTGCAGCACCTGCTGCAGACGATCACTCAATTGATCCGGTTCAAGCAGTGCCAGCTGGGTATTCGGTGTGTCGCCTAATTCCGGGACACGCAGCAGGCGGGATTGTTTGCTGAAATTCTCACTGTATTGCTTCATGCATCCTCCTCATCAGATTTCTCCTGGAGTTCTTGCACTGTTTACACAAGAAAACAGAAGTATTTTTATTAACCAAATTTATTTCACTAGTTCAACCACCAGTGCTTTATTTTTTAGTGGGCGCAGTCTAAAACGATTCGTCGTCACTTGGCAACAAGGATATCACCCGCATGCGCAGCCCAGGCAGCACTTCTTTTTCAAACCAGGGATTGCGTTTTAACCAGAGTTGGTTACGGGGACGGATGAGGCAAGGGCAAGTAACGCGGTAAATAAGCCTTCCAGGCTTTCACTGTATCTGTAAGCGTAGGCTTACCTGCATCCAAATAATAGCGCTGAGCATAAGCACCTACCAATAAAATCAATTCTAAATTTGGCAGGCATTCGAGAATCTTTCCATGCCATAATTCTGAGCACTCAGGGCGTGGAGGCAAGTCTCCTGATTTACCTTTGCCCGGATAACAGAAGCCCATCGGCACGATTGCGATATTTTTTCCAAGTAATCTATACAAGCGCGCACAAAAAAACCCGCTTTTTGGCGGGTTCATAATTGGTTGGCTGGCGGACTA
>CAYPEL010000023.1:0-24715 GCA_964409635.1 uncultured Gammaproteobacteria bacterium
CTAACGTGTAGCATTAAGGAACCTCACCAAGGGTGGGTGAAACCCACCATTCGCTGCAATATCCGGACGACTCACCCGTCAGGCAAAACTGGGGAAGAGGCGTGTTATTGTTAATCCCTACAGCTTTGCAAAGCAGATCAGTGATTCGCGTACATCTTATCTATTTCACTTTCAAATTTCGCGTATACACGGTTTCTTTTTAACTTCAAGGTGGGTGTTATCAAACCATCTTCGATGCTCCAGGCTTCAGTCTGACAGTAAACCTGCCTGACTTGTGCATAGCCTGGAAATGAAGATAACTGTTTGGCAATTTTCTCTAGTATTATTTTACGGACCCTTTCACTCTGGCAGGCCTCGCTGGTATCCGGGTCCAGATCGAGCCCCTTTGCGAATCCCGGCCATTGTTCCGGGTTAAACACAACCAGCGCGCTCAAGAAGGGACGGTTATCACCAATCACCATAACCTGTTCAAACAATCCATCCATGGCAATGGCCATTTCCATGTCAGCGGGGGGTACTTTTTCGCCATTGGCCAGTACCAGAATTTCTTTTATTCGACCGGTGATGTAGACATGATTATTTTCAACACGGGCTTTATCGCCAGTATGTAACCAGCCATCATCATCGATGATATCCCGGGTGGCCTGTTCATTATCCCAATAACCCAGCATCACGCTCGGCGAGCGTGTCTGTAACTCATCATTTTCACCGATGCGCACTTCGGTTCCACTCAGGATCAAACCAACACTCTCCGGGTCATTGTCTTCAACGGCATTGATACTGATGACTGGGCTGGTTTCTGTCAGACCATAGCCCTGTAGCATGGGCAGGCCCAAAGAGATGAACATCTTGGCAATGGCAGCCGGTAGCGGGGCGCCGCCTATCACCGCATAGGACATTTGGCCGCCGAGTTTTTCCATTACCTTGGCACCAACAAGTTTATGCAACAGGGGGTGCAGCAGTAATTTAGGGTGCCAGCTGGCGCGGCCTTGTTGGTATTCAAACCGCTGCCAACCAATGGCTGTTGCAAGTTTGAATAATTTGTTCGCGATGGGCGGTTTTTCTTCCAGGCCAGCCTGGATTTTGTTGTAGACGCGTTCAAAAATACGCGGTACAGAAATAATGACGGTGGGCTTGACGATTTGCAAGTCTTCAGCAAGCTGTGGAATGGATCGGTTATAGGCCACGGCGGCACCCACCATGATCGGTAGATAATAACCGGCAGTGCGCTCCAGGGTATGCGACAGGGGTAAAAAAGACAGGAAGAGTTCGCTCGATTTGCAAGGGACTATCTGCAAGCTCTGATAGGTATCCCAGAGAATATTATAGTGACTCAGCATGACACCTTTTGGTTTACCGGTTGTGCCGGATGTATACACAATGGTTGCCAGGCTGTCTCTGTCGGTCTGGTAGTCTTTAAGTTCAGCGCTGTCGGGCAGCCACTCACCGGCGGTTTTCAATCTTGCATCCGGATTTGTGCTGGTGTTGATAGAATTAACACTGATAATGCGTTTTAGAAAATCCAGTTTTTTCCAGACCGGGCATAAACTATCGAAGTGTTCCTGGTTCCCGATACAGAGCAATTTGACGCCCGCATTTTCGAGGATATAGGCCGCGTTGTCGGGACGGTCCTGTGTATATAGGGGTACTACCACCAGTCCATTCGCGAGCGCTGCTTGATCGAACATCATCCATTCCGGGCTGTTATTCATTATTACCGCCACCCGGTCGCCAGCATTCAGGCCTTCACTGGCGAGCGCCGCTTGCCAGCGGGCAACCTGGTCACCGGCCTGACGCCAAGTCAGATCCCGCCAGCTTTCAGTTACATCATCGTGGTAGCGGTAAGCGAGCAGATCGGGGGTTAGCCTGACGCGCTGATAGAAAAGACCGGATAGGGTGCCTGCTTCTTCTGGTGAGATGAGGTGGGACAGATCAGCAGTACTCACGACTATTCTCCTGTTGATTTTGAAAATCCGGACAATGTTTCCCAGCCTGGATCCGGTTTGAAACGTTCACCAAACTTCTCTTCTAACGCATGCAGGCGCTGCAGCATCACATCTGCGCCTTCGGTATCAATGTATTTCGTAGGCCCGCCACGGAAAGGAGCAAAACCGGTGCCAAACACCATACCACCATCCAGCAGGTCAGCATCATCCACAACCTTTTCCCGCAGACAGGCAACAGATTCATTCAGCAAGCGTTGTATCATGCGATCTGTTACTTCTTTGTTCGAATGATAGCTGCCCGGTATTTTCGGTTTTATCACTTTGCCTTTTTTGTATTCATAAAATCCCCGCCCGCTTTTACGGCCGAGGCGTCCCTGATTGACAAGGTTAGCCAATCGTTCCGGTACACTAAGCCCGAGGTGCTCGCCCAGAATCTGTCCAACGTGCAAACAAATATCCAGACCCACCGTATCGGCCAGTTCGATCGGGCCCATGGGCATGCCAAATTCAACGGCCTGCCGGTCTATTTCAGCCGGAGGTACGCCGGCATTTTCTAACTCAACGGCTTCCAGCAAATAGGGCATTAAAATCCGGTTGACCAGAAAACCCGGCGAACTGGCAACCGGTAATGGTAAGCGTCCAATGGCACGGGTAAAGGCCATGGCGCGATTGATGACTTCCTTATCCGTATTGTCGTCGCGTACGATTTCCACCAACTGCATCTTGGCAACCGGGTTAAAGAAGTGCAAGCCAACGAGCCGGCTCGGTGTTTTTAAATCACGGCTCAATTCGTCCAGCGGGATACTCGATGTATTCGTGGCCAGGATGGCATCGGCTTTCATCCGCGGTTCTAGTTCGGCGTATAAAGCCCGTTTTGCATCCGCATCCTCGAATATAGCCTCAATGACGACGTCGGCCTGTTCAACACCCCTTCCTGTATGGTCTGGCATTAACCGATCCATTACTTCTTGGATAGGGCGGGGCCGCTTCAGCCGACGTTTGTAGAGCTGGTAGGCGCGTTTGATTGCGGGTGCCAGACGCTCCGGGCTTTGATCCTGCAAAGTTACCTGCATTCCCTTGGAGGCGCACCAGGCAGCAATATCACCCCCCATCACACCGGCGCCGATAACATGCACATGTTTAGCTTTAAAATCACTTTGCCGTCCAAGGTCTTTCATTTTTTCCTGCAGGGTAAATACTCTGATCAAGTTCTGTGCGACACTGCCCGTGATCAGCCGCGCAACAGAGTCGGCTTCTGCGTGCAGCATGGCGCGCTCATTGCCTGCGTGTTGCTGCCAAATGTCAATTAAAGCGTAAGGCGCGGGGTAATGGTCCTGGCGGGCTTTTTTAGCAACTTGTTTGCGGAATACTTTGGCCAGTATAGGCCGTACCGCGGCACTATTCGTCAGCGCCTGGGCTTTGGTTGGGCGGTGGGCGGGTGGCATTTTTAAAATGATATTGCGAGCCGCCGCTTTCAATTGCCGTTCCGGCAGGGCGTGATCGACCAGTCCCATGCGTTTAGCAGTACGTGCATTTACATTGCGCCCACTGAGCATTAAATCCATACCATGGATTGCCCCGATCAGGGGAGTTATACGCGCACTGCCTCCAAAACCAGGGTGTATGCCCAGCCTGACTTCAGGCAGCCCGAGTTTGGTTGCCGTATCGTTACACGCGATGCGGTAGCGGCAGGCCAGCGCCATCTCCAGGCCGCCACCGAGACAGAAACCATGGATTAACGCCAGGGTAGGAAAGGGCAGTGCGGCTAAGCGGTCAAAGACTTCCTGGCCGCGGCCGATGGCACTGCGCGCTTCATCCTGGTTTTTGAGTTTGGTGAATTCGTGTACATCGGCACCGGTGACAAAGCCGTTGTTTTTATCTGAAAGAATGATCAAGCCACGCGGTGATTTTTCGGTGAGATCGAGTAATTCCTGATAAAAGGCTTCGAGCACAGCGGCCGATAACACATTGGTACCAGAGCCGTGTTTGTCGAGATGCAGCCAGGCGATATTATCACTGTCAATCTCCGTGTAGAGATCCCGTTTATTATTGTCAGCTTCCATCAAGCAACCCTCTCGATCAGCATGGCGCCACCCTGGCCACCGCCAATACACAAACTTGTCATGGCCTGTTTGCCGTTGGTGCGGTGAAGTACATTAACAGCGTGTAAGACGATGCGCGCGCCACTGGCGCCCACAGGATGCCCGATACTCACACCGCCGCCATCCACATTCAGCTTGTCTTCATTGATCGGGGCGAAGGCAGACTCAAGTTTTAAGTTGTCCCGGCAGAAGCTTTCATCCTGCCAGGCGGCAAGACACGACTGCACCTGGGCTGCAAAAGCTTCGTTAATTTCCCAGCAGTCAATATCATCACTGTTAAAATTGTTGCGCTGCATGATTGGCGCCATGGCGTAGGCAGGGCCCAGGCCCATCTGGCGTGGATCGAGTCCAGCCCATTCACTATCAACAATGCGGGCCAGAACGGGTAATGAATGTTTTTTTACAGCTTCTTCTGAGGCCAGTATCAGCCAGGCGGCACCATCTGTAATCTGTGCGCTGTTCCCCGCCGTTACTTTTCCAAACGGCCGGTCAAATACCGGTTTCAGTTTGGCGAGTTTTTCAATGCTGGAATCCGGCCGGACACCATCATCTGCTGTGTAGTGATGACCTTGGGTATCATAAATCGGTTCAATTTCTTGCAGATGATCGCTTTCTTGAGCGGTGGCCAGGCGCTGGTGGCTGCGCAGTGCAAAACCATCCATTTGTTGGCGTGAAATGTTAAAACGGTGCGCCAGTATTTCAGCAGTCTGGCCCATGTTCAGTCCAACAATGGGATCTGTCAGGCCACGTATCAGACCAATGACGGGTTTTAGGTGTTTGGGCCGGAGTTGGCTAAAAACTTTTAATTTGGCGCCAGCGGTACGTGCACTGTTTAAGGCGCCCAACCAGCCAACCATGTCGGTATCGAATAACACCGGCGCGTGGCTCATGGACTCTGTCCCCCCGGCGAGCACCAGGTCGGAACGGCCGCTGGCGATATCCTGTGCCGCGCAGTCCAGTGCCTGCATACCGGATGCACAGTTACGTTGCACCGTCCAGGCTGGCACTTGCTCGCCACAACCTAGCCGTAGGGCGACGATACGGGCAATGTTAGCTTCGTCTGGCCCACCCATAACGCAGCCGAGAATGACTTGATCGAATGCATCTGCCGTGAAAGGCTGGCGGCCAAGCAGGGCGCGGCCCGCCTGAAAGGACAGGTCAGATGCGAGAAACGGACCGGGTTTGCCGCGTGCTCTTAGAAAGGGTGTCCGGCTGCCATCGACTATGTAGACCGGGCGGCCTGTTGCGAGCGGATTTCGCTTTGTTGCCATGAATCTTTTCCCTCTTGCCAGTACTCCGGTGGAAATTCGTCAACACTGATAACTTTTTGACGGGCTGCGGTGGCGGCGCGCACCAATGCGGCTTCGTGTTCATCAATGACGCCTGCAGTAACTGCATCAACCAGGCAATGTTCAGGGTCGTCGGAGTTAAGTTGACCATTACTCATGGCCTGGCGCAAGTGGTTCAGCACTGGTTGCGCCTGAGTGGCTTTTTCCATGGCGTCTTCAAGCTGGGCAAGGGGTTCGTTTTCACCCTGTGGAACAAACATACCTTCCGTCAGACGCTCACGTCCTGCGCCCCAGCGCAAGATAACATTCGCAGCGCGCAGTGTCAGTGCATCGCTGGGCGGTTTGTAGGCGGCGCCAAAGGGGAACAGTGTCCATCGAAGGGTTTTACCGATAAACCGGTTAGGCAGGTTATCGAGGGTTTCAAAAAGGCGTTGTTGCGCATTGTAGAATACGTTGGTCATTGACCATTCTAGTAACGGCCAGTCAGCTTGCTGTCTGCCCTGGTCGGCAAAGCGTTTAAGCACAGCGCTACCTAAATAGAGATAACTTAATACATCGCCAAGCCGCGCTGAGAGAGATTCTTTGCGTTTTAACGAGCCGCCGAGGGTAAGCAGTGCGGCTTCAGCCGTAATAGCAAATGCGGCGCTTAACCGGGCCATCTGCCGGTAGAATTTATCTTCTTCCCGGTTAGTCGGCGCCTTTGCAAAACGTGCGCCCGTCCAGGCGTGCAGTTTTGCGCGGGCCAGGTTGCTCAATGCAAATTTGATGTGACCAAACAGGGCGCGGTCAAAGGCATACAGCTGGCCATTTTGGGCGCTGTCCATTTCCTGTAGCAAATAGGGGTGGCAACGGATCGCTCCCTGCCCGAAGATAATCAAGCTGCGGGTGAGGATGTTGGCACCCTCAACGGTAATACTGATTGGCACACCCTGGTAACCACGCGCCAGGTAATTCTTTGGCCCCATACAGATTCCCCGGCCACCGTGAATATCCATCGCGTCGTCAATTACTTTACGCATACACTCGGTCAGGTGATATTTTACGATAGCCGAGGCGACGGAAGGCTTTTCACCCGCGTCGACCGCGAGCGTCGTCAAACCACGCGCTGCATCCATCATATAGGTACCGGCGGCGATTCGTGCTAAGGCTTCTGCCACGCCTTCGAACTTACCAATCGGCATTTTGAATTGTTTACGCACGGCGGCATAAGCGCCCGTTGCGCGCGAGGCCAACTTACCTGCGCCGGTGCTTAAGGCGGGCAGAGATATTGAACGGCCATCTGCCAGGGATTCCATCAGCATGCGCCATCCCTCACCAATTCTCGCTTGACCGCCAATAATATAGTCCATCGGGATGAACACATTATGGCCCCGGTTCGGACCGTTCATGAATGCCAGGTTTAATGGAAAATGACGGTTGCCAATTTCAATGCCGGGTGTGTCTGTGGGGATTAATGCCAGGGTGATGCCGAGTTCTTGTTTGTCACCGATCAATTGATCAGGGTCGTACAGTTTGAAGGCCAGTCCCAGCACCGTGGCGACAGGTCCTAAAGTGATATAGCGCTTTTCCCAATTGAGCCGAATACCCAGCGTATCCTTGCCGTTGAATAGTTCACGGCAGACCACGCCCCGGTCCGGCATGGCGGCGGCATCGCTGCCGGCTTCAGGCCCCGTTAAGGCAAAGCAGGGGATTTCTTTGCCCTTGGCCAGTCGTGGTAGATAGTAATCTTTCTGTTCCTCGGTACCATAGTGCAGCAGCAACTGCGCCGGACCCAGAGAGTTCGGCACCATGACAGTGACTGCACTTGAAATACTCCGGCCGGAAATTTTCATGACCACACTCGAATGGCCGTGGGCAGTAAACTCAAGCCCGCCATAGCGCTTCGGAATGATCATGCCGAAGAAGCCTTGCGATTTAATAAAATCCCAAACGTGTTCCGGCAGGTCGTGGAGCTTTTCAGTGATTTCCCAGTCGTCCAGCATTTCACAGAGCACTTCAACCGGACCGTCTAAAAAGGCTTGTTCTTCAGCGCTGAGATGCGGGGGGTTAAGCGCCAGCAGCTTGTCCCAGTCAGGTTTACCGCTGAAGAGATCGGCTTCCCACCAAAGGCTGCCTGCTTCCAGTGCTTCGCGTTCGGTGCTGGATATGGGTGGCATAATCGAACGGAACAAACGCATAATGGGTTCGCTGACGAGCGTGCGGCGTATGGGTGGCACAGCCAGTAGCAGGACGGCGGCAGTAAGCAGTATCCAGGCGGGTAATAGAACCCAGGGAGACGCCTGATGCGTGTAAGGCAAGCTCAACAGGTAAGAACCTGCCACTGCACTCCATACCCAACCGCCTGCGCGTGTTATTGCGAGTGCCCCCAACACGGCGATTACTAGCATAAGCTCGAGTAAGATAATCATTGTGGATCCTTGTGAGTCAGCTTTTCCGGTTGTAAAGATCCGACCTCATCTTCATTTACTGAGTTCAGTGTGTTTACCATTTCTGGGGGAATAGTACTGTCTGTCTGGGGGTGGAGGGTATCTTCAGACGGAAAAAGATTCTCTCCATAACCACTGTAAATACGGCCTTTTTGATCCCAGGGTAAGTTACGATAAGACGCATGGTGGCCAAAGTCGAGATGCGGGCACTTAATAATATCGAAATAGGGTGAATAGTCGAAATCCCGCGGTGTATACAAGCGGGCATTTCTGGCAAACATGCGCAGTGAACCATCCTTGCGTTCCTGCAACAAAGGCACGATCGGAAAACTGACAGAAGCAAAAGCGGCGGCGATCATGGATGAGCAGACCGAGCGGGTAGGTGTACCCGCGTTGTGCTCAAACAAACTTGAACGCCAGCGCCGTGGGATAAAACTGTATGGAAACAAAAAGCGGGCGAGATCGAGTATTTGTCGTACATCATACTCAAAGCCTAGATGCGCCAGCGCATAGGTCAAAACTTGTTGTGCATCCATCCTGGATAGACCTGTTGGCCGACAGATGCGGATACTATCATTGATGTATTTACTCAGTGGATTTATGACAGTGCCTTCACCCAGCCAAGCTTCCAGAATCAGCTGTTCGTCGGGGTCACCGTTGTATATCGACAGCACTTTTTCCCGCAACGCCGGGTCATCTATATCATGCACCCGGCCAATATAAATTGCAGAATGCGACCAGGCGCTCTGGGTGATGGTTCGGATAATTTCTGCTACCCGGCTGCGGCCTTCGACCAGCAATACGTCACACGGGCGTATCTCATAGCGAATCCGCTCAAAATCGCACAATGGTTTGCCCGCCGGTGCCTTATCCGAGGCCAGCCAGGTAACAATTTTTTTCCCTAACCATGCAGCAGGGTTAAACACGAATAAATAACCTCAGAATAAATGTATAACTTATTGTTATTAAATATATTAAGGCATATCCAGCCTTAGCAGCAGCAGGAATACACCTGGGCTGATAGTCTAATATTCAGTTTTCACAAGGTATTATCGGCCGCAAGGGCGGGATTGTGAGCGGCTGGAAATGCCAATTTATTCAGTATCGGCGAAGTGATTTTGTTTTAAAAATAGATTAAGAATTACCTATAGGACAAATCTTGTTACACAGTTTAATTGTGTATAAGCGACTAAGCATAAGCTATATACTGGTTAATAAAGTATCTATAAGAATATGTATTATAAGTAATTAGTTTATCTTGTTGAGTCAGCGCAAGAGACAGCGGCCAACCATTTTCCGGATTGCTGATCACGTCCCAGGTCAACTTGTTTGGCCCCGGTTGCGTGACTGGATATTCATAGCTGTTTCCAATTTTTAACCTACAATCCTAGAACCAGCTGCGAGTGCAGTACTAAATCAGCTGTATTGAGTAGGGTATCCTGATTCATATCACCCGCATTTAATTCACCAGCCGTCGGTGTTTTAATCCCCAATACAAACTGCGACAGTAGCAGGTAGTCAGCCGCATTTATGAGTCCATCGCTATTAATATCACCTAACAGAAAATCTGGTGTCGCCAAATATATTCCTTCGATGACCGTAAACGGGCTCGTACTGATATCGACTGATACACCCCAAAAAACAACTTGTCCAGAATCATTAATCGCTTGTTGACCCATTGATACACCAATCAGAATATTACCGTTAAGTGTATCAAGCGTCGGGTCTATTACTTTGTCCAGGTTGCCTGAACTTGAGCGCACGTAAATTGCCGCATCACCAGCAACATTTCCGAGTACTGCAATTGCATTATTATTATTGATGGCTAATTGATCAAAAGAGCTAAAGGTTCCACCATTCGATAAAAGAACACCACCTGTATTTGATTCAACCAGGGTGGTATCTGTATAAGCGATAGTATTACTATTGTTTATCACTGCGGAGGTAATGTCGATCGCACTAAAAATTGCTGTGCCTGATGTACTGCTATAGAGAGAGGATTGGCCACCGGCATCAAAGTCAGCCACATAAGTAACGACTCCGCTATCGTTGATATCTGAAATACCAAATTCACTAAATGCACCTGTCGAGTCTGCAATTGACACAAGTGGCGGTGTCTTACTGATTGCGGAGTCTCCTCCGCCATTAAAATCACCTACGAAAGCAACTGTACCAGTGCTGTTAATTGCCACTTCTGAAAAGAGCTCATAAATACTGCTTGAATCATCGATAATAAATGAGCCTGTTGAGCCATTAAAAACACCAGCAACACCCGACGAATTCTGCATGGCAATAACAACGTTCCCGGCATCATCAATAACCGGTTCAGAATCATAGCTCTGGTCAGTGATAACTGGCGTACCCGAAGCGCTGGTGTAGATGTTTACATCTCCTGAATTAGTTTCACCTTTATACGCAACCGTACCGCTACTATTGATAGCCGCACTCGCATCAGGAAAATCTGTAAATGTTGAAGTGGTATCAGCTATCGTAGTGATTGTGTAACTTACCGCGTGAACATTGCTGAAAAAGACGCACAGAAGAACAGCGGTGCCATACCGCGAATATAACCCAACCATAATAATACTCCTCCGACAGAGTAAATTCGTTTTGCTTATAGTAATTACCGGGCTGAGCATAAAAGTCTCAATGGAAAAAGTCTATAGCTACTGTTTCAGGACCTATTCAAGCATATATTGCTGCTAAAGCAATAATAAGCTGATACTAAGTAACTTATTTAAAAACAATAAGTAGCCGACCATTTTAAAGGATATTGCTCAAGTTTCTAGCAGAATTAGCGTTCGCTCATAAAGGCTCGAGCAGATGCTTTATTGCTTTATCCAGCTCCGCCTGGCGAGTATGAAAGTGTGGGGAAAAACGTATTCCTCCACCGCGCATTGCACAAACGACGCCTGATTCCTGCAAATGCTGGTAGCGGCCGGTAAGATCCGTATCAGCCGTACGCACAGTGATAATACCGCTGCGCCTTTCTGCCGATAGGGGTGAGAGGATGTCCACTTTACCTTGCAGCTGATCTATCAGGTATTGAGTATTGGAGCTAATTCGGGATGCGACTTTCTCAATACCCGTTTCCAGTAAGAGTGACAGACTGGCGTGCAAAGCATGGATCGCCAGCATATTTGGACTGCCGCATTCAAACCGGCGCGCTGATTCGGCTGGCTGCCAGGCTTGGCTATCGAAATCCCCTAATGCTTCGACCATATGCCAGCCATACTGGTTTAACTTTAGCTGTTCTATTAAGGGTCTGCGGCAGTAGAAGAGGGCGAGTCCTTCTGGGCCGAGCATCCATTTGTGACCATCTGCTGCGACAAAATCAGCTTGGCAAGCCTGCACGTCAAATGGTTTGGCCCCGAGGCTCTGAATAGCGTCCACACAAAATAGAATTTCGCGATCCCGGCAGGCTTGACCCAGACTATTCAGATCCAGCGCCAGGCCGTTGGTATATTGGACAGAACTAACCGATAGTAGCCGGGTGGTACTGTCCAGGGCGTTGATCAACGCACGTTCTGGCGTATCCGTGTCTACTAGATCGACTGCGATGACCTCAACGCCAATGGTGCTCAGGGATTCCCAGACAATTCTGTTCGACGGAAACTCCTGTGCAGGGATCACCACTGTGTCACCGAAATGCCAGTCGATACCGTAGGCAATAACAGACAGTGCTTCCGAGGTGCTTTTTAGCAGGCCGATTTCAGCGCTACTCTGGGCATTGATTAAGGCTTTTAATTGTTTGCGTAATGCCTTTTCAGTCGCTTGCCAGCGCGCATAGTGTTGCGAACCACGTTCACCATTTTCCTGTGCAAATTTCTGCACTGCCTCGACAGTACGGCGGGGCCAGGGCGCAATAGCCGCGTGGTTTAGGTAAGCTATGCTATCGTCGAGGTTAAATTCATTTGTAAGCATGTTGCATCCGGGGCTTTTAAAAATAATAAAGGTATAAATAATTCGTGTATCTTGGTATAGAAAATTGAACAAACATTGGAGTGGTTTTAACCGCGATGGGCCAAGCGCCCATCGCGGTTAAAACCACTCCTACGGGTGCTCATGAATATATCAGAGGTTCCTTAGGCTGAATATGAAAATACTGCTACTTTTTTTATTACTGCAATCCCCCGTTTTCGCCGCAGAACAGCTCGTGGAGGTGCGTGAGTCTTATCAGGCGGTTTCTCTGTTTGGTTTTACCCGCCCGCGTGCCACGATCCAACTAATCGCAGAAGAAAAAGGCCGGTTTAAAACCATTGATGTAGACATCGGCGATTTGATCGATGAGCGCCAGCGTTTTGGGTGCCTGGATGTTACTTTTATCGACCTGGATATTTCCGCCAATAAAGCCCGCCAGAAAAAGATCAAGGCGGATCTGGCGTATTTCAGCCGGCAGAGACAACGCGTCGCTGATCTTGTAAAAAAACACACTTCGTCAGAATCAGAACTGGATAACCTGCAGCGCCAGGAATTGGGTGCGAAGGCAGAGTTAAGAGAAGCGGACATTCAACAGCGTGAGCTACAGGAACATAAAAAGCGCCACTGTATACCGGCACAACAGGGCTGGGCTGTGACCAAACGCCTGGTTCATCCAGGGCAGTGGGTCAATGTGGGTGACCCGCTGGGAGAAGTAGCAGATTTTTCCGTTCTTCTAGTCCCTTTTGCCTTGAGTTCAAGTGAATATAAAGCGCTAAAGAGCAGGCAAGATAATCTTAAGGTGCGGCTAGTCGATGAAAATAAAATGCTGATGGCAAAAACCGCCCGTATTCATCCCGGTTTTGATGAAAAGACCCGGAAGATTTCTGTCGATCTGTCTATTGGTGAGGGCGTACCAGAAAAACGCGGTGGCTTGCGCATAGAATTAATTTTACATCTACCCGACACAACCGGTGCGGTGTTAGTCCCCGCCGCGGCGGTCGTAGGCCGTTATGAGCAATATTGGGTAAAAAATAGTGAGGGTTCGGAGCTTGCAGTCACTTTATTGGGGGAATTAACAGTAGCGGATGACACCTGGGCGCGGATCACCAGTGACAGTCTCAAACCAGGTGACCAGGTGCTGATCCAGGAATGAAAGCCGTCATTCGTTTCTCCCTCAAGCAACGGGTATTTTACAACCTGTTGTTTGTCATGCTGATCATTGCCGGCAGTTTTGCTTTCATGGAATTGCCTGCAGAGCGTTACCCCAACGTACACTTTGGAGAAGTAACGGTTTCGATTTTTTACCCAGGCGCTTCGCCGGAAGAAGTCGAAACATTGGTGACGCGTAAAATTGAAGATGCGCTGGAGCCGATAGAAGACCTCGAATGGATCACGGCCACGTCCTACCGGCAACGATCAAGTGTCCGCATTAAATTTATCGACGACGCTGATTACGAGCGCTTGTATGATGAGGTGCGTTTCCGGGTATTGAGTACCCTGGAAGATCTGCCCGAAGAAATCGACCCCCCAGTGATAGATGAAGCTAAAGTCGACGACTATCTACCGGTAGTCGTTGTCAATCTGGTGGGCAAACGCGATAACCGCTCGCTGGCGTTGATGGCCGACGTGATTAAAGCACCCTTACGGCAGATCCCGGGCGTGAAGGAAGTCGATATCGATGGAGAGTACACACGTGAATTTCACGTCTACCTTGATCCCGGCAAACTACGCGCCATGGGGGTTAGTTTCAATGAAGTCGTGCTGGCGCTTGAGCAAACCAATATTTCAATCCCCGCAGGTAAATTCCGGGACAAGTCGGGCGAATTTACCATAAAAGTCGATGAAAAATTCCGTAGCCGTAAGCAGGTGTTGTCGACAGTGGTACGCAATGACGCAGACGGCAGCTTTATTCATCTGCGCGATTTGATCAGCCGCGCCGGGCCGGATTACCGGGATCCAATAATCATATCTTCGATAAATGGTAAGAATTCACTCGCCCTAAAGATCACTAAAAGCAGTACGGGTAACGCGCTGGATATTAAAGCCGCCGTTGACCACACAGTGGAATCCATGCGGGAAATTTTTGAGCGCGAAGGCGTTGAAATTGTGCTTACTCAGGATTCCACCGTTTACATCAGCGATGCACTTAATACCCTGGGGCTGAACCTGTTTGTAGGCATGCTGCTGGTGTCGTTGATTATCTGGTATTTCATGGGCCTGCGCAATGCCGCGCTAGTCACCATTGGCGTGCCGTTTTCATTCATGATTACTATGCTGCTGATGTATCTCACGGGTAATAGTCTGAATGAAATAACCCTGTTTGCCTTTGTACTGGTCACCGGCATTATTGTTGATGATGCGATTGTCGTTACAGAAAATATATACCGGCATGTACAAAGCGGTGATACGCTGCAGGAAGCCATCATCAATGGTACAGCAGAAGTCGCTTTACCGGTTATTTCAGCTACCATGACGTCAGTCGCCGCATTCCTGCCGATGTTGATCATGACCGGTGCGACGGGTGAATTCTTTGCGCAGATCCCCAAAGCCGTGAGCTATGCCATTATCGCCTCACTGTTTCAGTGCCTGCTGATACTGCCGATTCACTATCTTGATTTTGGCCCGCGCCAGAATGCTGGCAAACCTATTCCTGGCCTCGATACAGATAATGCACTCCTGGCGTTTATCCGCCGCTTAGTCGAAAAAGTACTTTGCTTCACAATGGCGAACCGCTGGAAAACCGTGCTGGTGGTGTTCGGCACTTTTGCTGTAGCCGTTGTTATTCTAGGTTTGTCCATGAGTGGTAAAGTGCCGTTGATCAAGATTCAGTTCTTTCCCGATGACTACCGGCTGTATTACATCGATATCGAAGGCCCAGCCAATACCTCTATCGAAGAGATAGACCGGCAGGTTAAACAATTATCCGAACTGATCATGGCCGATGGCCCCGGCAAGGCGCGCGCAACATCGGGGTTTGCAGGCTTTTTTATCAATGATGACTACGAACCTGTGTTTGGAAATAACCGAGGCACCGTGATGGTGACCATGCCGTCTCAGGGCGAACAGGATTTTGAAGAGCCACTGCAGCATCTTGATTCAATACGTGACCGCTTAAAACCACAGTTTGAAAAATCCGGCTACTGGTTGCGCGTGCATGCCCAAAAAGATGGGCCGCCAACAGGCAAGGATATAAATATCCGGGTGCTGGGCGATGATTTACAGGTACTGACTTCCCTGGCCGATGAGCTGTTATTTTTCATGCAGTCAGAAGCGCATTTCAGCGCGCATTTATCCGATTTGGAAGACGACCGGGGTAAAGCTAAAAAGGTTTACCGCTTTAATATACTGCATAATAAGACAGAGGAATTTAACGTTGCAAGCGGGGATGCTGCACGTCTCGCAGCCAGCGTGCTGGATGGGCGTTATGTAGGTAAGTTCCGTGCCAGTGACGAAGAAATAGATCTTAAATTACTTATCGATCCAACTTTTCTCGATAGCCCCTATAACGCGCTGAATATTCCCCTGGTCGAGGCTGCATCGGGTCCGGTACTGTTATCCGATGTTGCCGAATTAAACGCGCAATCTGAAGCAGGAAATTTAAACCGCTACCAGGGCCGCCGCGCAATCAGCATAAAAGCAAACATCGTGGCGGGTGCGCCGGTTTCGACACCCTCAATTGTTGCAGCTGTCGAGGAATTCTATGCGCAGGTGCGCAATAATTATCCGGGTACCAGTGTTATCTTCAGTGGCGAACACGAAGACACACAACGTTCCTATAAATCGTTAACCTACGCCTTTATTATTGCGGTGATGGCGATGTATCTTATTCTCGCCACGCAATTTCAATCCTACGCCCAACCGCTCATTATCCTATCGGCCATTGTATTTGCATTGATCGGAGTTGTTTTCGGCAAATTGTTTACACAATCATTGTTTACTGTGAACAGTTTTATTGCGGTCATCGGTGTCGCCGGTGTTGTCGTAAATGACTCGCTGGTGCTAATTGACTTTATCAATAAACGCTATCAGGAAGGTAAGAGCCGCAGAGAAGCGATAGAGTTAGGTGTGCGTGTACGATTGCGGCCGATTCTGTTGACCACCCTGACAACCACGCTGGGATTATTGCCTATGGCCATGGGCTTTCCGCATTATTCGCTGGTGTGGGGTGCGATGGCATCAACCTTTGTGACTGGCCTGGCGGCGGCTACTACCTTGACATTATTTGTTGTCCCGGTACTTTGGGATCTATTAATGGCGGGCAAAGAACGCCGGTTGCGGGCAGTTACGGGAGTGAATGAATAATGAAACAGCGCTGTAAATGGGCGACAGGCGTGGATACTTTATACACGCAATACCACGACGACGAATGGGGCGTGCCGCTCTATGATGACCAGAAATTATTTGAGTTACTGATACTCGAAGGGGCGCAGGCGGGCCTCAGCTGGATAACCATTCTCAAAAAGCGCGAAAATTACCGCACAGCATTTAATCAATTCGATGCCAAAAAGATTGCCCGCTACACGGATAAAAAATCTGCCAGTCTTTTGAACAACCCAGGAATAGTTAGAAACAAACTCAAAGTAAATGCCGCCATCGTCAACGCGCAATGTTACCTGGACGTGCTTGAAGAACATCAAAGCTTCAGCACATACATCTGGCAGTTTGTAGACGGTGAACCCATCATAAATCACTGGGCCAGCATGCAGGATGTTCCAGTTTCAACAAAAATTTCAGACGCGATGAGTAAGGCGTTGAAGAAACGCGGCTTCAAATTTGTGGGGCCTACCATTTGCTATGCTTATATGCAGGCAATTGGGATGGTCAATGACCATACTACCGATTGTTTCCGTTATAAGGCAAAAAAAATATCAGCCGCCAGGCGCCAGTGATAGATAGATAACTTATTGATACATAATAATAATATTATAATTTCCAGGTTAGTTAAGGTTTCAGAGGTCACGACCGTTAATTAAAGTACTTGCGAATATGAGCATATTCTGTAATACTGCAATTGTTGTTACAGAATTTATCGACATTTGAAGTACCAAATACTTAATTTTAACTACTTAGATCAGGAGAACGATCAATGAAAAAACTAGCTAGCATGATTGCCGTCATTTCTTTAACTGCTGTTTCTGCGTCAGCCAATGCCTTTTGGGGTTGGGGTAATAATGGCAACGGTAACGGTTTTGGTAATGGCAATGGCAATGGCAACGTGGATGGAAACTTCAGCTTTGGTTTCAGTGGAAATGCCAACGGTTCAGCACGCGGTAATGGAAATGGTTATAGTTATGGACGCGGTAATGGTTATAACAACGGTTACTACGGCTATGCACCTGCTTATGGTTATGCGCCAGCTGCTCAATCAGCAAATGCACCAGCAGCTAACACTGCGCAGGCTCCGGTTGCAAATGCCCCTGTAGCACCTGTCCAAGGTTATTATGCTCCAGGTTATGCTACCCATGCTGCTAACACAGCCGCATCAGGTAATGGTAATGTTAATGGTGGTTTCAACTTTGGCTTCAATGGTAGCGCCAACGGTTCAGCACGCGGCAATGGCCATGGTAACGGTTATAACAATAGCCACTACGGTTATGCGCCTTATGGTTATGCGCCAGTAGCACCGGTTGCTCCTGCTGCAAAGGCTGATGCCTCTAGCCAGTAAGTAACCCATACCGGGTTGTAAAAAGGGGCTCATTAGAGTCCCTTTTTTTATGGCTACTCATCTACACAGGTGGACTATCGCTAAGATTGGTGTGACACAAAACAGAACGCATACTACTGATAAGTTCCAACAGCGCTGCGTTGCGCACCCGGTAATAAATTCGATTTGCTTCTTTGCGGGAGACGACGATGCGTTTGTTGCGCAGCTGATCCAGGTGCTGTGACATGTTGCTTTGTGTTGTCCCCACCCGCTCAGCCAGCTCGCCTACGGTGATTTCCTTGTCACCCAGGACGCATAAAATACGCCAGCGAAGTGGGTGTCCCATGGCTTTGAGTGCATCCGCCGTTAGCGCGGCGTCTTCAGGGTTATCTGGTTGTGTTTCTTCATTCATACGGCTATTTCAGATCTCCATCTTCGGCCAAATAGCCGGTCATATTTTTAGCAATGCAAAGTATATCGGTAATCTCCCCAGACACGTCAGTCATCGACGTTCTGGAAAACAGAATCGGTATCCGGCGGTTGTCCTGGGTGATGAACCGGGCTTCTATGGTACTCAATGTACCGGTTCTGATCAGGGCTTCCAGCCAGGTGCCCATAAAGGCCTTGGCCTGTTCCTGATCCGGCTCCTCGAAAACATCACCGATCGACATACCAATTAATGTGTCTTCTGCATAATCCAGCATTTTACACGCCGCTGGATTAGCCGACTTGATTATACCCGTTGCTTCAAGAATCAATAAAGCCTCACCTATATTATCCACAACCCCGGTCAAATACTGATTATTACGCCGCAGCTGTTCGGTTCGCTCAGCCACCCGGGCCTCGAGTAGCCGGTTCATATCGCGTTCTTTTTCAATTAAACGGAAATAGGTGCTGATTTTATTTATGAGTTGATTATCATCAATGGGCTTACAGAGGTAATCTGCCGCGCCCACCGCGTAGCCTTTTTTTTGAAATTCGTCTGTTTTGAAGGCGGCGGTCAGAAAAATGATGGGTATATGCTTGCTGCGCTGGCGGATTTTCAGCATGGAAGCGGTTTGAAATCCATCCATCTCCGGCATTTGGATATCCAGGATAATCAAATCAATATCCGGTGTTTTCAGGGCCATATCAATAGCAATTTGGCCGGAGCCCGCTTCAAGCACTTCTGCAGCCATATGCGTCTGGATCAAGCTGCGTAATGTAAACAGATTATTGCTGTTGTCATCGACGATCAGTAATTTGAAACCGGCATACAGCGTCATGTTTTCACCAGGAATTTATCAAGTATTAATTTCAGTTTAGCGGGATCAACCGGCTTTGTGATGAAATCATCAAGCTTTTCTTGCCTGGCTTTTGCCTGGCTGGCTGTGTCGGCCTTTGCCGAGACAGCGATGACAGGCAGGGTGCTGAAACGTGGATCGGAACGCAATAGCTTGGTGGTTTCGTAACCATCCAGACCCGGCATCATAAGGTCTATTAGGATAAGGTCAATCGTTGCTGCGTTTTCATGCAGGGTATCGAGTGCTTCCTGGCCATCGCCAGCAGCTATCACCTCGACACCCCAATTTTCCAGAATGGGTGTCAATGCCAACAGATTACGCAGATCATCATCAACCAGCAGGATGCGCTTTCCCTTATAATCAGCATCAGGTATTGATGTGCTTACACTATGCCTGTTTTCTGCAAGCGCAGTGTCGACCTTGGTAGGCGCTTCCAACGGCAACAAGAGCGAGAAAGTCGAACCATTGCCCGGTGCACTCTCCAGTAATACCGAACCGCCAATCAATTCCGCCAGTTCTTTGCTGATGGTCAAACCAAGCCCAGTGCCTCCGTACCGGCGGTTGCTCGTACCATCCGCCTGTTGAAAGGCATCAAAAATATCGGCGTGCTTCTCAGCGGCGATGCCAACACCCGTATCCTGCACGCTAAATCTGACGGGAT
The DNA here is from genome assembly GCA_964409635.1 of uncultured Gammaproteobacteria bacterium. Taxonomy (GTDB): domain Bacteria; phylum Pseudomonadota; class Gammaproteobacteria; order DSM-19610; family DSM-19610; genus CAYPEL01. The sequence continues at coordinate 19,273 of CAYPEL010000023.1, forward strand.
ACTGTTGCTGACCATTCGTTGAATTAAGACTGTAGCTAAGTGTAATCCTGCCTTTGTCGGTAAATTTGATCGCATTCGATAAAAAGTTAAGCAGGATCTGTCTTAGTTTATCGGCATCAGTTACCAGTGTATCCGGCGCCTGAGGATCAATGATCAACTCAAAATTATGTTGCCGGTCTTCAAATTGCGACTGTAGCAACTCCGAGATATCGTTAAGAAGCCCAACGCAATTGACCGTTTGGATGTTTGCGGATAATTCTCCCGCTTCAATTTTAGCAAGGTCGAGTATCGAATCAATCAGGTTGCGAAGATCGTTACCGGCCGAATGTATGACGACCGCTTGCGCCCGGTCATGCTCACTGAATTGAGCATTATTTTTGTTGGCCAGTAATTTAGAAAGCAACACAATTGAGTTCAACGGCGTACGTAATTCATGGCTGACATTAGCAAGGAATTCAGATTTATACTGGTTGGATAGTTCCAGTTGCTGGGCGTGTTGGCGTAGTAACAGCGAGGTACTTACATGTTTTTCACCCAGGTCAGTCAAACTTTTACCCAATTCCTGCAGTTCTTCCGGCTGCTGCCAAGAAAAGCGGGGGGCAGTTTCGTGTTTCAGCATGTTGGTAATGCCCCTCGTCAACTGCCGACCGATCCGTTCGGTACGCAGTGAAACCAAACGGGCAATTAATAAGACCGCGGCTAACAATCCGGTCACGATGATCAGGAATCGGTACTTAAGCGTTTTGCTGAATTCATTCAGCGGAGAGGGGTCAACAGGGCGGCCGACCCACAGAGGGCCAGCGTCTTCCGAGGGTAAAAAAGGCAGCCAGAAGATTTGCCGATCGGCATGCTCCCAGAGGACAATTTCATTATTTTTGAAAAGGGGTTTTAACCCGGGGAAATCCTCAAAGGCACTGGTCACCGGCTTCGTACTGCCCGGTGTTTCAAGATATTGTCCGTTATCCAACACCCAAAAAATCCCGGGGTGGGCCCTGGCCAGGCCACCGATATCCAGAACAAACATGACGGCGCCCATTACTTCCGGTGGCCCTGATTTTACCGGTACAGTAACGGGTGCGATAAAGCGTACCGTCATAAACCGGTCTGAAATTACATCATCGCTCGTATGTTTTAGCGTGACCGGGCTGGTAATGACAACCCCAGGATCTGCGGATAAGCCTGATTGAATATAGGCTGTATCGGGCAAACCCGGCTGGCTCTCTTTAGGATTGAAGATGCCGGTATTGTGTTCACGTTGCAGCCATAAAGTGGGTGAACCCTGCGTATCTATAAAAATAATTTCCTTGATATCCGTTTCGTTAAACAAAGCTTGATTGATCCAACCCAGGTAGGCCGTGCGTTTCTGGCTTAGTGACAGGCCGCTGTGTAGCTCCATGGCATCCTGGTTCATCGCCGGGTCGGGGAATTTCGCCAGCAACCGGGTCATTTCCTGACGGCGGGTAATATGTTGGTCGAGTTTATGAAAATCCAGACGTAATTGCTGCAAGTGTGCGCTATGGTAGAAATGCTCAAGCCGGTCAAACATCATCGGTACATTAATCACGAAAGCAATGACCAGGGGCGCAAGGCTGAACAGGAATAGCAGTAAAAAAACCTGACTGCGAAGTTTCACTTGGGATAGCTCTTTATTTTATTGAGAATACCTTTATACAGGGTGAGTGGCAGCTTGTCAGTGTGGTGGGAGACACTATGTCAAATAATGACAAAGGACAACAGCAATAAACATGCAGAGGGGGGGGCAAGTAAGTCGTGATCTTGAATATGCAGCGGCAGAAGAACGGCATGAGTTACTCAATGAGCTTGGTAAACTGCGCAAGGATCAACAATCCCTGGACGATGTGCGAGGAGAAGTGATTGAGGTGATCAACACCTTGCGTCATAACAATCACATGGATGCGGGCAAATTTGATGATGTATACAACAATGAGTGGCACCAGCATGGCAGCACCACACGTATCCGGATTACTGGCAGCCTACCTCAGTGTGCATCGCGAGTTCATCGGGTATCCAGAGAAAGTCAAACAGAGACTGCTAAATTCCTGTGCCGATCTAAAACGTGAAGTTTCACAACAAGGTGCCGGAATGCCTGATCTTGTAAAAATGCGGGTTGATAGTTAGCTATTACACCTCATTAGCGTCCCAACGTTTATACCCCTTTATAGTCAGTTGAACGTTATGATCGGATCGCTTTGTTCAACGACCTGCGTGATCTTCTGACCGTCCCACTGGTAAACCAAATGCGCACCCTGAGTCGGTCGAGAGACAGTGGGGGGGCGTAAGGCGGCCAGACAACTGCCACCTTCATGGCGTACGCTCTTATAGACAATGCCATAGGCGTCCGGATCGGTACCTAAAAGCCAGCGCGTAAATGCCTGGCTTTTGCTGTAGTCGTGGGGATCGTGCAAGTTGTCATAGGTGGGTGCGCGCACATCATAACAGGCTTTAATAATTTCCCCGATCCAAACACGCATATGAAAGCCCTGTGCCCGTACACCCCGTTCGCTGGCATATAATGCCTTGTGGTACACCGTTTCATGGATGGCGGTAAGCCGCTTTTGTGATGCGTAGTAAATACCAAACCGTCCATCTGAAAACCGTGTCGGATTGCGGGTGTGCGTGAACGCGCCCATCACGATACTGGCGTAGTGTCCGTGCAGCATGTCACCCGTTCGGATCCCGTGTAATTGTCCCGTTTCCTGCAGCATTCTCGGGTTAACGCGTGTCTGTAATGCCCAGACGGCCCGTTTCTGGCGTTCAGTCAGGCCGGTGCGCTCGAACAGGTCGATGAGGGGGGCTTGTGTGGGGATGATGTGGTATTGATGCTTCCAGCGCGGTTTGCGCCGAGGGGGTAGGGTCACAGGCCGCCCCGTTCGGCGTTGACATACTCGTAGACATCGGCCAGCGCTTTGAGTTTGCCGGTCAGCATGTATCCGAGCGGTGATCCGGTACCCCAGGGCCGATACAGTGCGTCTACCGGCAACTGGCTTTCATTATGTAGCCACTCCCCATGACTCTCAGGCGTATACAGGATATTCAGCGCTGCATAGATCCCCGTGAGATAGGCCAGCCGGTCGAGTTCATCGTCAGAGAGTCGATGACTGGCGCCAGGTTCACTCCGGCGGAGTTCGTAAAAGCGGGAGCGACTGGGATTACCCAGCAGTGTTTGCGCCTCATCATTGGTTAAATCCCATTCACTGGCGATAGAAAAAAACGCCGCCAGGCCCGCTTGAGCCATGTCCTCGCGCGAAACAGCCTCGAGTCCCTCTGTCATTAACAGGTCGGTTTCTTGTCGGATAGTCGATGCAGTCATAGTTAATTCCAGTACTGGATATTATCGGCAATTTAGTCCATAACTGGATTATACGCCCATTGGGGAATGAATTCTAGTTTTCAGACCTAATTAGAAGTGTCGCACTCTTACCCGGTTAGAAATGCCGTCTTTTAAAAATGATCGCATATTAGTAAATGTTGATGGATAGTAAATACAGTGCAGTTTAAGTAGGGTAGGAGACTTCAGAATAATAAAGATACGGCTGGAAGAGGAGTCAGGAATAGAAGTTTATGATTTCTAGGGGTACTTCCGCTGTGTGCCCGAAGCGGTCACTCACAGACTGGCCGCCCACCACGCAACACCGACTCGCAAGGATGCGACCATGCTGCAAAGCACTGGCAAGGAAGCCAGTTCCTGCGATGGCACACCGCCCTACAAACGCCATCGCCCGGAACGCACGCTTCTGTATCAACTTATTCAGGCACACTACCCGGTCTTTGAGGCGCACTGCGCCGAACAGGGCAAGCCCTTACCGGCGCACATCCCTGTACGCCACCCTGCGGGCGACCTGCGGTCGTGCACAAATTAAATTAAAAGGAGAATTAATTAAAAGGTGACGGAGGGAAAATAATTTAATCCCTCCGACACCTTTTACCTTTTAGCCCCTTTTAGCCGACACCTTTTAGCCGCGTCTGATATCACGTATATCTGGACACAGGAGGGCTGGCTGTATCTGGCGGTGGTGATTGATCTGTGTTCCCGTAAAGTAGTGGGCTGGAGCATGAGTCCCTGCATGAAAGCACGGCTCGTCTGCGATGCGTTAACGATGGCTATCTGGCAGCGTAGACCGAAAGCGGGTTTGATTCATTACACAGACCGGGGGTCACAATATGCTAGCAAAGCCTTCAGGCGGCTGCTCAAAGCCCATGGCTTTAAAGGCAGTATGAGTCGTAAGGGGGATTGTTGGGATAATGCGGTCGTTGAGAGTTTCTTTGGCACCCTGAAACAGGAACGGGTGCAATGGCAGCACTATCAAACACGTTACGAAGCACAGCAGGATATATTGAATTATATTTCCATGTTTTATAACAGCCATCGATTGCATTCAACCCTAGGATATACAAGCCCCAATGAATTTGAGAAACACTTGTTGGAAATGAAAGAAGCTGCTTAACTGGGTGTCACAAAAAGGTTGGCCACGTCAGTCATTTACGTCATTGACGAGTACATCCCAAATAATACAATCTTCTGCAGTAACTGTTGATGATCCACCTGCTACAGATATGCCACCGATAGAAACGTCAACAGCGGAGAACTGGCGTGGCAAATTAAATAGCGTAATGTCTTGATCGTAGAAAGTAGTCGCCTGAAATGCCGACAGTTTGAAATTACCTTTTTGACGGGAAGCGCCCACCCTCGGCCCCAGAATAATGCGCAAGGCCCGGTAACCACCCACAACTTCTAGGCTGGCTTTTTCGTCAACAATTTTAAAGCCGCTTTTCATTTTAATAACACATTTTGTTTGTTGTTTGTAAATATCACCGCGAGAATTGCGTTTACAGAAGCCCGTAATGGTTTCTTGTTTAAATGGTCCATCGATAATTTTACCGCTAAATTTTACTTTATCTGAATCATCACGCGCTTGCACAGAGGTAGTCATTAAAACAGAAATACCGAGTATGATGCCGAGTAATTGAGTGATTTTCATGTCTATATCCTGTAGTGTTATTTGAGTACGGGCTGAATCAAACATATCCTTGAAATAGATCAATCTAGTGGCGTAGATGATGGCGGGGTAATATATAACGCTCTCCACCCCGAATGGCACCCTCTCCAAGTGAAAATATAGCTCGAAAACTGGCCAAGTCAAGGTGCATTTTTCGCTTCGGCTAGCTAGACACTCACAACACAGTCTAACGACCGACAGGAAATGGCCCAGAATTGTCCTTTAGCGTTTTCTTAATTAATATACCGCTCTGTGCCCGAAGCGGTCGTCCAGGCTGGTTGTCGACCACGTCACCTGATAGCCTGACAATCGCGAATTAAAAGGTGACGGAGGGAAAATAATTTAATCCCTCCGACACCTTTATAGATGGCGCCACTATCTTGCGCGTCAGGGAACACCCATTGGCCCTAACGATATGTTGATCG
>CAYPEL010000024.1:0-2671 GCA_964409635.1 uncultured Gammaproteobacteria bacterium
GTACTGGCTCCCTGTCCGCCGCGCAGTCCGAAAGCACGGGTGACGTTACCGGTTTGCCAGTGGTTCCTGCCGGCAGTACTAAAGCTGATGGGTATATCTGGATTCGTGTTGGCCTGGATCAGCAGATCGGCCATTCTGCCTCCCCAGCCAGGGTGTAGCTGCCTGGCCCCGGATGGCTGTTGCGTCTGCCAGGTTTCTTGTTGATGGCTGTGCGAAAACAACAGGGGTGGTATATCAAGCCCGGTTCTGCTGCCTTCGATGTAGTCAAAATAATTATCGCGGGTGGTCGGCTGGTTCAGGTTACCAATATTAGCAGCGACAGCAAGTGTGCCTTCGTTGTAAAGTTTACGAAGATCGGGTAGGGCGGGATGAAACCCGTACGTATTACTGTTGACTGGCAACAGCGTATTTCGGTCTAGTGCTAAATTTTGTCGTGCTGTCGCATATTTCTGATACTCTGCATTCTTATAAGGTATCAGTGTATTCAGCGCGTCATTACCACCAGAAAGGAATACACACACCAGGCTCCTGGGTTCAGTCAGATTTGTATAGTCGCCAGGAGCGGCTAGTGCGGATTGAATAAGCTGCAGTTCGTTACGGCTTGCAAGCAGTACTGTTCCAGCTGTACCCAATGCCAGTTTTTTCAGGAAATGTCTTCTGTCTTTGCTGATTTCATTACACATTGATACAGCCTCCTTATTTCTGAATCAGATATTCGGGGGAATTCACAAGCAGGGAGACCGCATCTTTTACTTTGGCTGTACGTCCCTCTGCCCCATCAGGAAAACTTTTATCCTTGAGGTGGTCTCGAATAATGGTTCTCAAAGCAGCCGGCATGCCACCACCCATTAGCAGAATATTCAAATGATCCAGCAAGTCATCAGGATTCGCTGCCAGGCTTATTTCCCGCTGAAAGTTGAGATAAGTCCGATTTTTATCGCCTGGTTGTATGTTCTGAATATGCGTATTGATGATATTAGTAGCCGCCATCAGTGTAGTTTCCGTCGCTATCTGGAATTCAGGAGCGGTTAGCCCTGCATTGCGTACAGCGCCGGGCGGAGAGTATCCGGGTTGAAAAAAATTGAAAACAGACGGCGAGCGCAACACATTCTGTGCAAGTTCCCGGTCGATACGACGTAGACCGCCACTTACCGGTGAGCTGTAGACAGCGACTCCAAGCGGTATATACAGACCACAGCCATCAATGGGCGCTGCATCGAAGGCTCGCCAAAGATGTGTAATACGAAGTAACGGCTCCCTAAGCTTACCGAAGTTGGCAATACTTACATGTCCATTGCGTGCCTCGGGGTCGAGTAAAATCGCCTTGATGACTGCGCGCATGTCGCCGCGTACGCCCTGCCCATTGTCATTGAATGCACTTGCGACACGCGATACGTATGCTGGTGTCGGATTGCTGGTCACCAGGCGCTGGATCAGTTGTTTTCCAATAAAGGGGCCCACATTGGGGTGGCCGAATACATTATCCAGGGCCGCCTCAAGATCCTGGCGGGCTGCCTGACCGGCGGCCAATACTATACCGTTTAGCAGGTGTTTTTCGTTTGTATCATGATGCTCCTCGTGGGCTTGCATCGATAGGGTTTTATCGGTCTTTTGATGCGATTGCCCCCAGTCTGCATTGGCATAATTCCAGCCTGTAAACACGCGTGCGAATTCTTCAATCCCGGTCTGGCTATAAGCCGGAACAGGTTCGCCAGCAGTATTCGTTTTCAGGGTTCCGTCATGCTTCAGTTCGTGTACACCAATGCTGAAAAGCTGCAGGAATTCGCGCGCAAAGTTTTCATCTGGACGGATATTACGGTCGGGATTTTCTTTATCGTTTTGGGCATGGCTCAGGAAGGTTCCCATTACCGGGTGCAGGGTGATGGCTTCGAGCAGTTGCCGGTAATTGCCGAAGGCGTGCCGGGTCAGGGTGTCATAGTAATCTGCCATCCCGAATGCTGAAGCTGACAAAGCGGCTAGCGAATCCGAGACGACCAGTATCTCGCTTAATGCAAAGGCGACCCGCTGGCGGAGCTGGTCTTTCCCTTCAATGACATTATTCCACCAGATATGACGGTATAGGTCGCGATGCGTATCGAAAAGGCCTTTTTCGTCCCCGTTCAAAACTTCCGCGAGACTATTCGGACAAACCAGTTCGGATAGCATTTTCACACAGTCCGCATGAAAGGCCTGATAAAGTGATTTGGATCCCGGTAGCAACAGACTGCTAGCAGTAGCGAACTGTGCTTCGATCCAGGCATCATAATCCCCCATGACTGCCAACTGATCGATAGCCTCGGTTGTCGGGCCAAAGGTCGCCTGGGTTAGAAAACGTGCGGCTTCCTGCTCTGATAGACTGGTGCCACTGCCTGCCGGGCCAGGCGGTTTACCAAACAGCGATTTGAAAGTCCCCAGGTCGGCAAAATTAACAAAACCATTGCCATCGAAATCGGCATCGGCGTTTGTTGTTCCAAAGGCGGATTTAAACAGGATCAGGTCGGTAAAATTAACAAACCCACTGTTGTCTAGATCGCCATCACAGGCGTTGCCAAAACCATCGTTATTGCTGTCGCGCTGATCGTTATTCTCTATTTCAAGGCAATTGTCCCTGGTATCCTCGGTGCCATCGGCATCACTATCCATCGCTGACGACCGGATGGGGGTAAGCAAC
>CAYPEL010000024.1:2690-24372 GCA_964409635.1 uncultured Gammaproteobacteria bacterium
GTACAGTAATATAATCGGGAATTCTGTGCGAGCGAAATACTGCAGGGGAATTTGTGCAATACACAGCACTAAAGTACATGTAAGACTCCTTATCGTTTTGGATTATCCGCTAATAATCAACCTCGGAAACTGGGTCAATATATCTTTAGCTTATATCGCCAGGAGTAATGCAAACACCCAGTTCGCAGAAACTCCAGTTATACTAGATGAGAATCTAAGTTTTGGGAATCACTAAAGCTAAAAGCGTGCCATCTTCATATGATTATAATTTTACAGTCAAATACGGCAAATATCTGATTAAATTATAATTTAATGACAAACAATTGTCGTTATTAACAGACAGGGATCATCCCGGTTAGTGGCATGAAGCAATAGGTATAGCGAATCTATTGTCTCCATATTGCGACAGCGAATGGTGCTCAGCAACAATGCCGTTATTTTTCATTTCCCAGGTATCGCTCAGGTCAACGGATAGATCGTACGGCTTCGGTTTGCGTTAAACTGCCGCCACTGCAGGCCGGCCACGGCGGTTTACCGAACAATGCCTTGAATACACCCAGATCAGTAAAATCCACAAAGCCATTATCATCGAAATCAGCGTTGGGATCGTTTGTCCCAAAGACTGATTTAAAGCGTCCGAGGTCAGCGTCACAGAGGTTGCTTAAGCCATCTGCATTACTGTCAAGTTGGTCGGTATTTATGATTTCTATGCTATTTCCTGTACATCATCGACATCAGTTTCCAAGGCTGACACTGTTTAAGAAAAAGAAAATAGCACGCAAACGCGTAATAGATAAAATCGAGTAGGCAGCACTCGCAATCTGAACAAGCGCCTTACTGGCAGCAGAATATGGAACATCTGGTCAATATGCATGGCATGCCCCCTTAACCACTGGAAGCATGAATATCCGCTGGCTGTAAAAGCTGACGGGCATCAAGCCATCATCTTCAGGATTTGCGGCGCGATACCCCGGTTAGAAACGCCAGCGCGGAAAACAGTAACCAGCCTGATGCGGGTATGGGAATGGCCTGAACCTGTACGGATGTACTCGTATAAGTCACTCCGCCTGGTATCTCAAAGCCGCTATAGAGAACACTGTCACTTAGGCTGATTTGCGTGTTACCTATGCCATTTGCGCTCAAGGTGAGAATGCCTACATCAAAGGCGGCCCCTGTAAATGTGTTGGAAGTAGAAGCGAAACCGATTGACAGAAAACCCGGTGACTGAAGATCGATAATATCAAAGCCGGTATCTCTGGTGGTAAAGCCTGGATCAAACTGAACATCCCCAAACCCGACCACATTAGGATCAAACTGGAAATCGACCGCGCCACCGTCAGTTTCATCGGTTCCAAAATCGGCAACAAGATTGAACTGGATGTCAGTACCTGGGGTGACGGTGGTTGCGGTTAGCGGTATAAGGGTGACTGTCGCAGCAGTTGAGATACCAGTAAGGAGGAATAAGAAACTGAAAACCATTGTATTCACTATTTTTGTCATATGTAGCATTTACATATCTCCGTGTTTTACTTTTTACTGTTAATTATCTTGCGTAAGTGAGTACGTATTACGCCCTAAGTATTTCTACTTAACTTAACCTGTTCTGCAGTGTCTGTAAGTACATTTACTTACTTATGGAATATCAAAATGCATACACCGACAAGTATTAAATAGTACATGCATTAGTGCAAGTCAAGGCTTGGCATTTGATCCTTATTTCAGAAACTGAAAAACTAATTCTAAGTAATTATTGTTACAACGTGTTACCTAAAAATTGAAATGTCAGAGTTGCGAATCTCTGATTATTGTCTATCATTGTGCCTATAAATTATGTGTGCTGTTGCATATTTTTAAATATTTAAGGAACTCTGACTTATTCGTGAATGTCTACAGGAGCCATTATTAACGCGATGGGCGGTAGAGCTGTCGTGGTTACAACCGCTCCAACGGTTTTTTACACCCTTCGCAAGAACAAGACACATGTATACATCAACAGCCGCTTAAGATTGACATGGGTTTTTGTTACACGTAGTGTGACTGGCATTGTTTAAAGGCATATAGATAAAGCTAGGGAAATGAGTTTGGTTTGCAGCCTGCTCCAATACTTAGGGAACCTCTGATCATTTCATGAACCTGCATTTTACTCTCAGGATGTCCAAGCTCTGCGTTGTGAGTCTTCGCATAAGCTTGCTATTTCGCTCATTTCAGTGTCTTGAATCTAACTATCCTGTGCATAAGCTGCTTCGTTCAGGGTTTATCAGAAATTCTCTCGCTTAAAGGAAAGGTAAATATGAGAAAGCATCCTAATATTCTGGACGACTCAGTAGTAGTGCATGCATGAAAGATTCGGATTTTGATCAGTTGCAACGGGTTGCTCAACTAACAGCGCGTGAGCAGGATTGCTTGTGCCGGGCAGCAGAAGGGAAAGCAATTCCAGAAATTGCACTGTCTCTGAATATATCTGAAAACACGGTCAAATATCATTTTAAGAACATATTGAAAAAACTGGGTGCAAAGAACAAGGTGCACGCTACAGCATTAGCCATGTCGAAAGGTTATATCGAACCTGTTCTTAATTACCGGGGAAGTTGGGATTAGCCAATGGAAACTTCCGAGTTGATGATCGCATCTGAAAACTACCCGCTTAGGTAGGTTAATTCATACGCAGTAGCTGGTAGGCTGAAGCTGTGCTTAATTGTTTAATCTAAATAAGGATATTCAAATGAGATCTAAACTACCCACGTTAATAGCAGCAAGCCTTCTGTTTTCCGTTACCCAGACAAATGCGATCAATATTACGTTTGATTATTCGTTTGATAGCAATGGATTCTTCGACGACCCGGCACGCCGGAATGTTTTGGAATCTGCGGGAAACTTTTTAGGTTCCAGACTGAATGACACGCTGGATCCAATTTCGAATGTTACCAATGTAACATTTACAAACCCTAGCACAAACGTTGCAGGTGCGCTTCCAACTCTATCGGTAGCGCAGGATTCTATAAAAATCTTTGTCGGTGGTAGAGATTTGGGTGTGAATACTACTGGTGGTGATATCTCTGGCGTTGGTACACCCAGCTTTTTCCCGTTTAATATCACTGGAGCAAGTGCACATAGAGGGGAAACAGGCGCTTTAACCAATCCACCTACTGACTTCGGCCCATGGGGTGGCAGAATTGCCTTTGATATAGATACCCAGTGGTATGTTGACCCTGATACTACGACGCTCGAAAGTTTTGTGGGGCAGGATTTTTTCTCGGTAGCATTACATGAAATCGGACATGTACTGGGACTTGGCACAGGACCATCCTGGGATGCAAATGTAGCTCAAATACCTGGAGGTGGTAATATATTTCTTGGGGCGGCGACATTTAATGTCAGCGGTATGACTGATAATTTGGACGAGGATGGAATACATTTTGCACAAGGAACGAGTGGCTTTGGCGGTGGATTGCCGGGCCAATCAGATGCCCTTATGGTTCCGTTCATAGGTTCTGGAATGCGTAGGTTACCTACAAATCTAGACTACGCTGCCCTCAGCGATATAGGTTGGGAAGTAACTGCGGTGCCTATCCCGCCAGCATTATTCTTATTTCTATCCGGGTTAACGGGTTTTGCGAGCATCGCGATAAAAAAAAGACGTAAGTTATTTTAATCTCTGTGGGTTCAATTCCCCGCCGCTTGCGGTGTTTAGATTATAAAGATCGGTTTATACCCCGTCAGCTTGCTGCGGGGTAGTTTATTTCCAAGTGGGTTATTCCCTATAGCTTGTTCCGATATAAATTTGCTGAATAAATCCGCTTCTAGCAGTACTTGCCTTCTAACATGATAAAGTGCGCTAATAAATCATGTCTAACTTGGGCGTCAGTTTGTGAAAAAAACCGAAAGCATCAGAGAAGTCGGAGGCTGGTTAAACCGCTATCAGCATGAATCCGAGTCCTGTCACTGCAGTATGACATTTTCAGTCTATCTGCCACCACAGGCGGAAACACAAAAAGTACCTGCCGTGTACTGGTTATCCGGACTGACGTGCAGTGATGATAACTTTCGCGTTAAAGCGGGCGCGCAACGGTATGCAGCCGAGCTGGGGCTGGCTTTAATCATGCCCGATACCAGTCCTCGGGGTGATGCTGTGCCGGACGCCAAAGACCGCTATGATCTGGGAGCAGGTGCGGGATTTTATGTCAATGCGACACGTATGCCCTGGGCAAAGCACTATCATATGTATGATTACGTTACCCGTGAACTGCCTGGGTTGATAGAGGCGAATTTCCCGGTGGTTCCGGAATTGAGATCAATCAGTGGCCACTCAATGGGTGGGCATGGTGCTTTGATCTGTGCGCTAAAAGAACCCGGCCAATACCGTTCTGTTTCGGCATTTTCTCCCATTTGTAACCCGGTCAACTGCGGCTGGGGCAAAGGCTGTTTCAGCGCTTACCTGGGGGATGATCAGAAAAACTGGGAAGACTACGATGCCACTTGTCTGGTTAAGGCAGGTGCACAGCCAATCCCCCTGTTAATAGACCAGGGTACTGGCGATGAATTTCTGGCTGAGCAATTGTACCCGCAGAATCTACAGGCGGCATGTGATGAGCAAGGTTTTCCACTAACACTGAGATATCAGGAAGATTACGATCACAGCTATCACTTTATAGCCAGCTTTATTGGTGAGCACCTGGCCTGGCATGCCGCTGCGTTGTCAGTTAGTTAAATAGCGTTAACTACAGCCTTTCGGGCGTGGCAAACCGGCGATCTTATTTGCGCATTTAATAAGTCCGGTCGGGAACAGTGAATAAATATATTTCTGGCTGCTACGGTCAGCGCCAAATTGCTTCTTCATCATTTTAGAAAACACGCGGGGTTCGGCAACGGTTCCATTTTCTTCAAAAAATTCACGTGCCATCTTGATAATATCCCAGTGTTCATCGGTAAGTTCAGGCACTTTTTCGTTAACAGCAATTTCGTTTGCCAGTTCCTCGCTCCATTGTTCGAGGTTAAGCAGCCAGCCGGCTTCGCTCAATTCAATAGTGTTCCCGTTAACAGTTGCTTGCATTTGTAATGATTCCCAATCGTTAATAACCTAGTAATTTTATCAAGTATTATGGGTTTTCACCATAGCTAATTATAATGATAACAATCAGATTGTTACGATATTTATATAATGTAGTAATAGAAGAAATAATTTCGAAAGGCAATTAAATTCTAGAAAAATCTTTGATTATTTCGGCAACGGATTTGATGCTATCTATGCCTTCAACACTTTTCCCGGCCTGGAAATAATCTTTGTAATTCATACCTTGCAGTGAGGCGTGTTTCAGCGTCCAAAGAGACTGTAAGGTGTACAGGGTGCGCATCCAGTGTTTGGTTTTTCTACCTTTCAGCATCCACTTAGCGAAAACGCCCGCTTGGGTGCCGATGCGCTTGATGTAGGGTGTGCTAATGACCGACACCGGTATGCCTGAGATCTTTTCGGTGAGCACAATGTCTTTTTCACTTGCACTTATGATGGCTTGTTTATAGTCAGTGTGAGCGTTGCATTCCGTGCTGGCAATAAATCGAGTACCAAGTTGTGCGCCTGCAAAACCCATAGTGATGGCGTTGGAAAAATCACTGGGCATACCAATACCACCGGCGCAAATAAGCGGTTTGTCTAGCGGTGTCAGTTCATCCAGTAATTGTTGCGGTGTCAGCGTGCCAGCGTGCCCACCGGCGCGGTTGTTAACGCAAATAAAACCATCGACACCCCCCGCCAGTGCTTTCTCCGCCCATTTTTTGTTAGTGACATCGTGGTAGATAATGACTCCTGTGCCTTGAGCTTTATCAACCACCCAGCGCGGGTTACCTAGTGCGGTGACAAAAAATTCCACGCCTTCTTCAAGTGAAATATCCACCCATTGTTGTACGCGCTGGAGATATTTCTTTGAACTTGCTTCGATAATGAGATTGACGCCGATTGGTTTTTTGGTGAGTGAGCGGATATAGCGCAGACCGTCACGAAACTCGTAACCATGGACGTAACTCAGGCTGAGCGGTTGCACGATACCGATGCCACCGGCTTCAGAAGCGGCCGCGACCAGTTCCGGGTTGGAGCAGGGATACATGGCGCCGCAGATTAGCGGAACCTCTATACCAAGCGCTTTACTGAATTCTGTTTGCATCAGGCTTATTCCTTTTCCGGGCCAATGAGCCAATGCGCCTTGACCAAAGCGACGGGGTCATTTGCAGTGTCACAAATTGTTCCTGTTAATGCATATTCCCGGTTCTGGTTATCAGTGGGCACATCGCACTCGCATTGTGCCGTTAATTTACCACGGGCTTTTTTCAGGTACTCAATTGATAATCCTTTAAGGATGCCGCGGGCGTCATCAGGCAGGCTGTTCAGGAGCGCCAGCCCGGTGACCATTTCCCCCATATTACATAACGCGATAGCGTGAACTGAGCGTAGGTGGTTGCGCACTTTCCTACGATCTTTAAGCGTAACAGTACAATGGCCAGGTTCTAGCCTGGTGACGACGCCACCGATGCTGCCAGTGTAGGGCACAATCAAACCCAGCAAACGGCTAAATAACCAGTTGCCTGCCGGTAATCCGGAAAGGCTTCGCCACTGCCGGCGTAAGACCGGCCCGATTGACTGTGCCATTATTTTACACTCCGGCTGATTGAGTTTGCATAATACGAAAGAATATTGGTTGATTCTGTCGAGGCCTGGAACAAACCGTCTTTTTCTGCCAGCATATTTCTTGATATCAACATCGTCATGGCTGCAGACAATACGCCTTCGCACGCGTTGGGTGCAATTTTAATAGGTGCGCCCTGTTGGCGGTAGTTTTCGATTTGATCCAGCGCCAGCTTCTTCAGCTCCAGTTCACCTTTCCATGCGCTGTTATTATCCAGGATTACCCGACTTAATAAGGCGACTGGCAGGATAGGAATGATTGACTGTATGCTTGACATTAAACGATTAGCCAGTACGCCAACAGATTCAAAGCGTGCGTCATGATTTTGTGCACTGAATACAATACGATGTTCCTGGCAATATTGCCGCATGGAAACCGGCTCCCCGAAATTCACACCCGCATACCCAAAACGCCGCCACCGGTTGCGGCGCGATAGCATCAGGTGTTTAGTGATGAATAGCAGCGAGGTTTTCAGCACAAACCAGGTGCTGCGTTTTTCAGCGTTTGCGTCCAGTTTGCGTAACAGGCTGCGGTCTTCGATTACCCGGTCATAGTTAATACCGACCGGCACGAAAACCACATCCCTGTCTTTATCCGGGAGATAGTTGCGTAACATATAGTCGATAAAGCCAAGCTGCGGTTCCTGTAAACTGCCATCTTTGCTGAGGCCGCCTTCCAGAAAGACCGCCTGGCAGACACCGGCGTGGGTCGCCATATAGACATAACGTTCGAGTACGCGGCGGTACAAGGGGTCACCAGAATTGCGGCGCACGAAAAACGCCCCCATGCCACGGATCAGTGTTTGTAAAGGCCAGATCCTGGCCCATTCTCCGACGGCGTAAGACAGCGCGGTTTTTTCAGCAGCCAGGAAAGACACCAGGATATAATCCATATTACTGCGGTGGTTCATGACGAAAACCACCGTTGAATCAGGATCAATGCCGGCAATTTTATCGTTATCAAAAAAACCAACCCGTACCCGGTAAATTAACCGAGCGATGCGTTTCGCCAGCCAGTAGCCAATTCGGAAATACACATAGGCATTGAACGAGGGTACGATTTCCCGGGCATAGTGCCGAACCTTTTCCTGAGCAACTTCCCGCGGCAGATTATTTTCTTGCGCGTAGGCAAGTAAGGCTTTGTTAACCTCTTCATCAAATACCAGTTGATCGATTAGCACCTGCCGCCGGTTGAGTTGAAAGGGGCGGATTTCTATATCCAGCCGAGTGTTTATTTCCTCGATCAGCCGGTTAGCGCGGCGGTGTAAATACCAGCGTATGCCCGGTAATAAAAAACGTTCGAGAATCAGCCACAGTGACAGCGCGGCCAGTATAATCACAACCCACAATGGAAGGCTGACAATGTTTGTCATGTTTTGTCCTGGCCGCCGGTACAATAATTGTGGTTAGCTACCCGGATATCCTGCTGTGAAAGCACCCAGTCAGCAATGTCTTGCAGCACAAGGTTTGCATGCAGGTCACGGGTCAGCATGTGGTAGCCCTTGGCATAAATGACTGTTTTAGTTTTGTGTGTGGACAGGCTGTCTAATGTGGTGAGTAATTGACAGGTCGGTTGTCTCGGTATGATTTCGTCGTGCTTACCGTACAACAGCAAGGCCTTAGACTGGAGTTTATCTGATGCACTCACGGCCCTGTCCATTAAATTCGTTACTCCGTACAAAACATCCACGCGGGTTGCTTTGATCACCAGTGGATCGCGCGACCAGGCGCGTAGCATTTCGATATTATCAGTGGGTTTGATATCCAGACCTTTTCCGGTTAGGCGCTTGCCTGGCAGTGTCCGCACGGCTGACCATAACAGCAGCCGCTGGTACCAGGGCATACTGTCACGCGCCCAGACTGCGGGCGCGACCAGGATCAGGCCTTCAGCACCAAGACTGGCCCCGGATTGTGCGGCCAGGGTTACAGCACCGCCCATGCTCTCGCCCATGATATAAACCCGTCGTCCCGGATAGGTCTGATGCAATAGGTCGACCATGGTTATTAGATCAGAAATTAAGGCCGTGCTGCCGTGCCAATAACCAGCACCTTCAGTTTCACCAAAGCCGCGTTGATCGTAGGCATAGACACTGATACCCCGGCTAGCCAGGAATCTGCCGGTGGTTTTAAAGGCTGCCCGGTAGTCATTTAATCCGTGCAATGCCAGCACGATTGCCTCTGGCTCACCGGCGGCTGGCCAGACAGTCAGAGGCAGGCGGAAGCCGTCTGCCATCCGTGCGCTATCAGATTCAAGTACAGGTTGAGTAGCGGCCAGTGGGCTTGGGTAGATATAAGGCTTGGCACAACCGGTAACACCGGTTGTGGCGGCCAGCAAAATGGCGTAAATAATTTTGTAGCTCAATCGCGTCCTAATCCTGTGTTGTATAGGATTCACTTTAACACTTTAGGGATCTATATCGGCATGTCGTTTGAGGCTTTGAAGAGGTTTTCGTTTGTCAGGCTGCATGCGATACTGAGATCTATTTTTTAATTGCCAGCGATTCCAAGATGGCAGGCAGAGATAGGAGCCAGGTTATGACCACAATTGGTACGCCGCTGTCGGCCACCGCCGTACGTGTTCTGTTTTGTGGTGGCGGAGAATTAGGTAAAGAGGTCGTCATTGAACTACAACGGCTAGGTATTGAGGTCATTGTGGTTGACCGATATGCAAATTCACCTGCTATGCAGGTGGCGCATCGAAGCCATGTGATTTCCATGCTGGATGGCGCTGCACTGCGGAAAGTCATTGAGGCGGAGCAACCACATTATATTGTCCCGGAGATCGAGGCTATTGCCACCGATACGCTGGTCGAGCTGGAGACTGAAGGCTTTACCGTAATCCCGACAGCGCGTGCGGCGCGACTAACCATGAACCGGGAAGGGATCAGGCGGCTGGCTGCAGAAGAACTGGGAATACCAACCTCTGAATATCGTTTTGCTGCCAGCAAGGATGAGTTTGACTGCGCAGTTGACGAAGTCGGTTTACCCTGTGTCGTCAAGCCAATTATGAGTTCTTCCGGCAAGGGCCAGAGTGTTATCGCGGATTCCTCGGATAAAAATAGCGCCTGGGCTTATTCCCAGGAAGGCAGCCGGACGGGCGCCGGAAAAGTTATTGTGGAAGGCTTTGTCGATTTTGATTATGAAATTACACAGCTCACTGTGCGTCACATGCAGGGCACCAGTTTTTGCGAGCCCATTGGGCACGTACAGATAAATGGAGACTACCGGCAATCCTGGCAACCCCAGGCGATGGACGCAGCGGCACTTTCTGAGGCGCGGGAGATTGCTGTCAAGGTCACTGATGCGCTGGGTGGCCGGGGTATTTTCGGTGTGGAGTTATTTATCAAAGGCAGCCAGGTTATCTTCAGCGAGGTCTCACCGCGGCCACACGATACCGGTATGGTTACCATGATTTCCCAGGATCTTTCCCAGTTCGCCTTACACGCGCGAGCGATTACCGGGTTGCCGATCCCGAATATACATTTCCATGGTCCGTCTGCATCCAGTGTGATTCTTGCGGAAGGTGAATCGGATCAAGTGAGTTTTACACAACTTGAAAAAGTATTACAGCAGGCGGATACCCAGTTACGTTTATTCGGCAAACCGGAAGTCATTGGTCAACGCCGTATGGGCGTGGTGCTCGCGCGTGGTGAGACGATTGAAGCAGCGCTTGAAAAAGCCCGGCGTGGATCTGCGACTGTAGGCTTGGTATTATAAAATAAATTAATATAAAACAAATATATAGCTAGTTATCTTAATCAAGAGTAGCGGCTATAATATCGCCTGGATTTTATGATTACAGCGACAATTTATGCCGGCTAAAGTAGTATTACGCTAATTTGTTGAGCAGTCCCAGGTCAGACTGGCTGTGGCTGGAATATTCAAGGGTTAATTATGTATACGCAGTATTATGGATTCTCTGAGCGGCCTTTCTCATTGCTGCCTGATCCCGACTATTTATTTTTTAGCAGCCAGCACCATGCTGCCTTGGCCATGCTTGAAACAGCGGTTATTAATGGCTCGGGGTTTTTCATGCTCAGCGGAGAAATTGGTGCAGGAAAAACCACCTTGCTGAGAGAGCTGCTAAACCGGCTCGATGATAATATAACTGTAGGTTTGGTCAGTAACACACACGCATCTTTTGGCAATCTGATGCAATGGATTTTATCGGCCTACGGAATGGTGCCGGTAAGCAACGACAGAGTTGAGCAACATCAGCAGTTTGTTGATTTCTTGATCGGCGAATATGCCAAGAAGAAACACACCTTGCTAATAATAGATGAAGCTCAACAGTTAACACCTGAAGCAATGGACGAACTGCGCCTGCTTTCCAATATTAACTCTGATAAAGATTTTCTTTTGCAGATAGTAATTGCGGGGCAGCATGAACTGCGGGACAAGCTGCGTACGCCCGAGCTTAGACAGTTCGCACAAAGAATTTCCATTGACTATCACCTTGAATACCTTGATCTACCTAATACGCATAAATACATAAAGCACAGGCTGCAACACGCAGGTGGAGACCCTGATTTATTTGACGAGTCTGCCTGTGATGCGGTGTTTGAAAATACCGGTGGTGTGCCACGCTTGATTAACCGGCTCTGTGATTTTTGCCTGGTATACGGCTATGCCGAAGAAATGAAAACTATAAGCGACCACACAGTTTATGCCGTGATGGAAGGTAACCAAACGGGTGGATTTATTCATATGAGGAATGGCGCTGGCGCGCAAGATTCACTCTATGATCAATCCGATACAAGAGAACCGATATTTACAGCCTCTAAGGACGAATTAAAAGCAGAGGATTTAACTGTACTGAATGACGAAATAGAGCCGTTAGATGTGTTTAGTGACCCGGGATTAAATGAACCTGGTATTGAATCGTTTGATGGGTTCGATAAGAACGATCCTGAGTCCCAATGGACAAGTGATGGGTATCAAATTAACACGGCTGAATCCCGTGAGGTAGACGATCGGTTTTTAATACTGGATGAGGATGAAACTGTAGTACAACCGCATACTAACGTCGTGGGGCAGGATGCAGCGAAAATGCAAAATAGACGGGTTATGTTGCCTATTCTCTTAATCGGTATTTTTTCTGTAACATCTATCATTGCTATATTGGATATTACCAATCGCACCCCGGAGTTTATGTCTGAAATCAAGCACAATATTTATAATTTATATGCTGATACGTTTCAGTTGCCTAAAAAATCTGAGCGGATTGCAAATAATGATAAGGCTGACTTTGCAAGTATGCAAACTGTCCCAACGCAGGATAAATCAATATCTCGTGGTGGTGATCCAGAAGCCACAGGTAGTGGCATAGACAGTATTTCCAGCCACCCTGTGGTGACTGGACAAGCGGGTATAGCGATAGAGAGTAAAGAAGCAAGCCGGTCGGCAGCACCTCTTGATAATGATATCGGGCAAACAGACTTTCTACGAGATGAAATACAGGAAGCAGTTAATGAATATAAGAGAGCATCAGACGCTACGAGTATTGTAGATTTAATTAATAAAGAGGCGGAATCATTAGTGGTTGGTAACAGGTTGAAACAAAATGAACAACAAGTAACAGCTGTAAAGCTTGTAGAACCTGAAAATAAATTACCAGAAACTATAGAAACTGATAAAAATCAGGCGGGGATGCCCAACGATAACCTGCAAAAATTTCAAAACTCTAAAACACCGCAAAATGGGGTGGACAGTAATCCCCGGGAAAAGCTCGTAAAATATAAAAGTCCGGAAGTTATTAAGCAGGAAAAAGTCACAGAAAGCGTTGTCAATAGGCAGATTAAACGGAAAAATAAGCCTGTACCACGAGCGGTCACAGACGATAGTGTGGCAGTACGGCGTGCAGCAGCGCGTGCTGCATTAAAGAGAGATAGTGCGCGTCTTACACCACCACTTCAGGGAACTGTGGGGAATAGTGCAGTAGAAAAAGATAATAACAGTATACTTCAATAATTATTATTTTTTCTGGGTTAAAATATCTGCAACATCTGTAGAGAATTGCAGGCCAGGGGTAGTGGCTTCATTTCTGTTAGCTATTTAATGCTATTCCTAGCTCCGAAAAATTTCGCGCTGCGTATTTTATATTGACGGGTTCGCCGAGTTGCCTGCTGACCTGGTTCGTCGAAAAAATCCCACGGATTGCTTCAGTGTCTGTCCGCGGGTGGGTGTCAGTCACCAGTGCGTGCTGACGCCCGCAGTTTTGTAAAGTGATGATAATGTCCCCAACTCGTGAAGCCATTACCCTGTTAAGTGATAACACTTCAAGTTCTTGGTAAGGCGTCATGATATCACCCACTTCAATTTCTGCATGACGTAAATTACGCTCTTGATTGAGGCGGATAGGTTTTTCACCCAGGATATCAGTCGCGGTTATCAGGCCGACAAGTAGCTCATCCCGATTCATGACAAAAATCAAGCGAACTCGCTCTTCTTTCATGGTTTCCAGGGCTTCGTCAATCGTGTTGTACGGCGACATGGTGATTGCTGGCTCATCCCGTAGATCTGTCATGACAAGTATTGCAGGGCTTGCCGGCTTAACGGGGTAATTTGATTTATGTTTGCAATTGAACACGCCTATCGGTGTGCGGAGCAGACGTGCGCGAATTGGATTGTAGTTAGCCATAGTAGCCTCCAGTGCTATTTTAAACTTATAGACTAAGTTGGAGGTGTTTTCCAGATTATTGCTAATTCCGCTAAGCTTGCTCTTGGTGGCTAACCTTGTTTTACATCGAGATATTCGCGCTGGATAGCCGTCTCAAGTGCCTGTGCGCCTGCGACACATTCATCGTAGGCCACCCGCAAATGTCGTAATTTCTCGACCTGGTTTGACGAGAGTAGCTCTCCATTTGTATCCGCGCTTAAATCGATCAGCGTTTTCAGATACGCAGCGCGTGCGTTGGCAACCATCTTCAAGACCGGGCGTAAGCCTTTGATCGTTAATTCGGGGATGACAGGATTAATGACTTCCTGATTGATTGTGCGGATTGCCTGTTCCAGCTCCAGCAATAATCTGTTGTTATTCATGAAAACTTAATCGGCTGTGTCAGCCGAAAGCTTGATAGCCGTCAAAGATAAATAAATATCCTTTTAATTACAATGGTTTGGGTGATGAAGCAAGCGGTTTTATTCCTGTAACAGTTGCCTGATTAATTTTTTAACTTCAGGGTGATGAAAGTCGCGGCCGCCGACAGCCCGAAACCGTATTAGCCCTGCTTTATCGATGAGATAGGTCGTTGGCAGGCCATTGACCTTATAAGCCTGGGATACACTGCTATCGGTATCGAAAAGGATCCTGAAGGTAGGATCGACTTCAAGCTGGCCGGTGTAGGCAAAGACGTGGTCGGCATTTTCCATCTGGTTAATGGCAATTACGGCAAATTCATCCGCTTTTAAACTCTGATGGAGTTGTTCCATGGAGGGCATTTCACGCCGGCAGGGCGGGCACCAGGTGGCCCAGAAATTCAGCAATATGACCTTGCCCCGGTAGTCACTCAGGCTGTGGTTGTTTTCATCCATGTCCAGTAAATTAAAAGCAGGGGCTGGAATGGGTTGCTTAAGTGCGGTTAACTGGTAGCCCAGTTCCGGTTGTTGCCAGTCTGCACTGACTGGAGGCAGAATAAGGGCGGCCATGAGGCTAAACAGCAAGGTCGCTGAAATAGTTCTATTAGGGCGCTTCATCGGGTGCACACTGAAGATTTTTAATGTTGCCGGTATAAATTTTGTCATCAAGCGTCCAGCTATAAAAGAAGTTAAATGTGCTTTCTCGGGGTAATTTAATGGTCGTAAAGCCTTGCTGCCAATCACCCACCTCAAACACACCCTGATCTGGTAATAGCGTCCATGAAAATGTAATACCAGCTGTACGCCATTGTTCCAGCCAAAGCGTTTTGGTCTTTATCCGCTGCTTGTTGGATTTGTTGCCAGCCTGGTAATACCAGTCATCAACCCGGTAATTTAACCGCTGTTGCGATGTGTTTTTAATGATCGTGCCGAAAACACAGTAGGCGGCGATTTTTTCTATTTCAGCCTTGGGAAAGCCATGAGAGCCATAGATGGCACGTACAAAATCCGGAAGCAATTGTATTAATTCAATACTGAACCCGGAATCAATGGCTGTCCAGGTTTTTAGGCCGGTTTCCTTGTTGGTATGAACCTGTACATCCGTTGCATGGGCGGGTGTAATAATTTGGCCGAAAAGTAGACTATTTGCTACCAATAGCTTTAAGGGGAGCTGACGTATATTCTTGAGCTGGAAAGCGTGCATCTTTTAATTCTATTGTATATCACTCAAATTAGTAAATAGTCCGCATCAGAACCTCAATATGCTGAAGGCAGCTATAATTTTCTGTAGTATCAGATCAGAGGAACACTATGAAATCAAATCAGCAGGCTGGATGATATCCTTTAACGATGAAAGATATTCTCTTGGTGTTGGCTTTTCTGTTCGTGGTGGCGGGCGCCGTCGCGGCCTATCAATATATCACCGGTGAAAATACACCGGTGATTGAACAGATATCCAGTGAGGATAGTATACCTGAAAGCCCAATTGAGACACCGATCATCCGTTTTCCGGTACCCGCACGGCCGGAAACCATTGAGCCTGCAATACCAAACAAGCGTGATGATATTCCCGTACAGGAAGAAGAGAGTGCGCAGGTTCAGGCTACAGAAACAGCTCAGAGCTTACCCGGCCTCGATGAAAGTGATAATCATGTGCTTGAATCATTGTCCGCACTGATCGCGAATAAGGCTTTCAGCTCACTCTTTAACATAAACTACATAATAAGACGTTTTGTGACGACTGTTGATAACCTGTCCCGTAAATCCATACCCCGGAAATACCTCAGTACGTTACCGGTAGCAGGCCAGTTACAGACAGCGACTGATGGTGGTGTGTTATACCTGAACGAAAATAATTATAATCGCTACCTGCCGTTGGTCAGATTGCTGGAATCAGTGGATATTGAGCAGCTGGTGTCAGTCTATATCCATTTTTACCCGTTGTTCCAGGTAGCCTATGAGGATCTTGGTTATCCCTCGGCGTATTTCAACGACCGGCTCATCGATGTGATTGATCTGCTGCTGGCAACACCCGATATCTCGCGGCCAATCCAACTCGTCCGCCCACGTATTATGTATCAATATGCTGACCCGGAACTGGAAAAACTTGCCAGTGGACAGAAAATAATAATTAGGATGGGTCAGACTAACGCAGCTATTGTAAAAACAAGATTACTCATGGTTCGAAAATTGCTGGCACGATGAAATTGGATTATTCTTTCAAAACTAAAACTGCCTACAGCTTATTTCCTGGGCTAATCGAGTATATAATCTGTTAGCTAGCCATGGTTGCATACAGTCTATTGGAGCTTGATATGAACAGAATACAAATTACGAGTGTATTTTTCATAGCTGTGTTGATTTCGCCTTTTAGTCCATCAGCCTGGGGACAGGCAGAAAACACACAAAATGCTACGAGTAATCAATATCTTCCTGCCTATCCGCCAGGGCCATATGGTAGATACCCAGTTTATCTTCAGCCGGTCCCTTGGGGAGCGGCGCCAGGTTGGATGCCACCTCCCGTTTATCGGCAACCCCCCGTCAGACGTGCAGCAACGACAGTATCTGATTCATCTAACATTAAATTTGAGGGTTTAAACACCCAAATTGAAACGCTGCATCAGGCGGTTAATAAGCAGCAAACAGAACTGGAAGAATTTCAGAAGAGTGCTGCTGTACAGCAAAAAGAGATAGATCAATTACTCGGCCAGGTTACCGAACGTGATGAACGGCTTGCAACCTTAGAATCCGAATTAATGACAGTAACAGAAGCACTGGATACAGCCAAAATAGAATCTGTGACATCGCACGATAAATTTGCGGCTATGGAAGCACAGAATGAATTTTGCAACAGTGAAGTGGCTGGGTTAAATGACAAGATAGAACAGGAAGCTTTACTCATTACTGGAAAAAGCCAGGAGGTTTTAGCCGCTACGGAAAAGACCGATAGTTTAACCGGAGAGCTGTCAGCCTGTAACCGGCAATTAGCGAAACACAAAGAAGAGCTGGTAATAGCAAGAGCTGAAACAGCTAAGTTAGTGGCACGATTTGAGCCGGAAGCGTTACAAGCCACGGTAGACGTGCCAGACATAGTATCTGAGCAAACTCAGGGCGAACAGGGAATATCCGATGCAGTAACTGTGATGAATGACGGTGCTAAATTAGGTATTACTGCCGCGAGTAATGCTATTAATATTTCAGAAGCTGAGCACGAGAGCCGGAACCCAGCAATAGCTCAACAATCTCTGGAAATAGACACGGAGGAGAATAGTAATTTAGCCACGCAGGAAATAGAACAAAATAATGCACAGGAACTGGTCGCGATTACGCCACAGGAAACTAGCAACGAAACCCTGACAGTTATCCCCGCCAATATAACCATGCCGGATTTTGACAGAGATGGCATCAACGACACCATTGATCTGTGCCTTGATACAAAACCAGACGCAAAAGTTGATACACTCGGCTGTAATTTGGGTCAGCCGATTGTCATGAACGGTGTTGCATTTTCCTATGACTCGCATGAGCTATCCGCTGGAGCACGCAGTATCCTGGATAATATTGCAAGCATATTGGAACAACGGCCGGATTTAAGGTTTGAAGTGGCGGGGCATACAGATGCACAGGGTGATTCTCATTATAATAAATGGCTCTCAGGCCTCAGGGCGCATGCTGTTAGGGATTATTTGATTGTGAAAGGACTGCTGGAAGAGAACTTGCTCGCCAACGGCTATGGCGCAGAACACCCGATAGTCACTAATGATACCCGGGATGGTTTGAGGATTAACCGGCGGGTTGAACTGCGTCGCCTGGAATGATGCTACAGGTCGATTAGCTGATAAAATTATTGGCTGTATATGCTCGGCATACTGTCACTTGGCAATACCCGCTTTTATGACGCCGGCCCGTAAACTCTGCAGAGAGTTTTTATCCAGATTATTCAATCCCAGGTCAATATTTCCTGCCTTGCCGGGTTGCAAGGTGCCACGAAGAGTGAATTCGGCACTGCGATTGCGTCCAGCGCCATCTTTAAATTGTGCGCTGAGGACAATATTCCTGACGGGCTTTGGTGTGTTATTGACGACCTGTGCAACGGTTCGGCCGCGTTTATCAACCCCGAGGTTTACCTTAAGATACTTGCCAGGGTTTTCGCCCAGATCCAGTTCGACCAGAGAACCAAACGCCCGTTTACCGGTTGCTGATTTATCCTGTGCGGCTTTGGCGTAGTATTCTTTGGCTTTACTGTAATGCCGTTCCTGGCGGGCTATATCACCTAATGAGTTGAAGGCGTCCGCAGTTGGCAGCAGTTTGATACTTCTGTCCAGATCCTGTTTGGCCTGTTGCCGTTTGCCTAGATCTTCGTTGACCAGACCTTTTTGTAAGTGATAATAGAAAAAATCGTTATTAAGCCGGGTTGCTTTGTTGTAGTGTGACAGCGCAGCCTTGTTATCTCCGCGTTTTTTCTCTATATCACCCAACAAGGCTTCAAAATGCGCTTCCCGGGGTTCCATCCGGTGGGCTTTTTGCGCCAGTTGACGGGCTTGGTTAATATCACCTTTGGCCAGCGCTATTCGGCCTTTATCATAAGCATCATAGGCCGGTTTGGTTTTTTTCATGTGCGCCAGCCTGGTTTGAAAAAGCTGCCGGCCATCTTCACCGCTGGCCGGGAGTTTAGCGAGGGTTTGGATGTTGTTCTGTACACGCTCTTGTGAAGGGGGATGACTTGCAAATAACCCGCTTAACCAATCCTGCCGCTGACCTTCAGAAAGTTTGACGAAGGTTTTTTGTAATTCGACGGCGCCCTGTGGGTTGTAGCCGGCACGGGACATATACTGCATGCCATAATAATCTGCCTCGCGCTCCGCATCACGGCCATATTTTTGTGTTACCAGCTGTGCTCCGAGGCCTGCACCTAGTTGAGCTAACTGAGCATAGTCGCTGCCCTGGGTAGCGATGACGGAAGCCATCATAGCGCCTTGCATTAACATTCCGCGGGACATACTCCGGGCGGTGTGTTTTGCTGCAGCGTGGGTAATTTCATGGCCTAGCACAGCGGCTAATTCAGCCTCACTGCTCAGCTCAGTCAAAAGTCCGCGGTTGAGAACAATTTTACCGCCCGGCAGCGCCCAGGCGTTAGGTGAGGAGCTGTTCAGAACGTGAAATTCATAAGGCAGTTTGCGGTCACTGACTGCTGCAAGCCGCTGGCCAACTTCGTTAACATAGGCAGTAAGTTTTTTATCGACGACGTAGTCTCCACCCTGCGCCTGGCGCATGGGGCCATAATGTTGTTTGCCGATACTCAATTCCTGGGCTTCCGAGACCAGGCTGAGTTCATTTTTGCCGGTAACCGGGTTAACCGCGCAACCGCCCAGTAGTGAAAAAGCAGCGAGTAGAGCAAACCAGTGTTTAGTCATTCAGAAAACCTCCATTTGTACAGAGTCATAAGCTTAGCATTGTGCAGGCAAGCGGAAAAGTAAGTGCTTTGAATGATAGGTGCAAAGTGGTATTTCAGAAAAATCCAGGATTCGGCCCCAAAATTTCGTTATATGACGCCTTATCAGGTTCTCATGTTAGGGTGGCAGTGTCCTGGAGGGCTATAACAGGAGTCTGTTCGACGCGGTTTCTGCCGGTTTTCTTTGCGGTGTAAAGCGCCTGATCTGCGCTTTCAATCAACTCTCTTAATCCTGACTTGCTGTTGGGTAGTAAGGTGGCGACACCAATACTTACCGTTACATAGGGGCTTATATTGGAATCCGGGTGTTTCAGTTGTTTAGAGAGTACGTCCTGCCGCAGGTTTTCCGCAATCCTGAAGGCTTCTTTGCTTGCCGTGCCAGCGAGAATCACTGCAAACTCTTCGCCGCCATAGCGCGCAGTCAGATCTCCGCCACGATGGGCGTGGTCAGCTATTATCCGGGCTATTTGTTTCAGGCAGGTGTCACCTGCGGGGTGCCCGAAACTATCGTTGTAGTTTTTAAAACGATCAACATCAATCATGAGTAATGATAAGGGCTTTAGATCACGCTGCATACGGCGGATTTCAAGGTCAATCTGGTGATCAAAGAAGCGCCGATTGGCAATGCCAGTCAAACCATCCTGGCGTGAAAGCTTCTGTAGCTCACGATTAGCCTCACTTAATTCCCAGGTGTGCAGCCTGATGCGTTCTTCAAGATTTTGTTTATGGTGTTCCAGCGCATGGACTGCCCGATTAAGTTTGCGGTCGTCTAAGTAAGTAAACAGTAATGCGACAAGATTGACCAGGGTGAATGCCAGAAAGATTAATATCGATTTAACAAGTAGCCTGTATTGTTCGAAAAATCCGGAGCGGCTATTTAAAATACCGATCAGTTTCCAACTGCTGCCGGGAATGACTTGAGACACCAGTATGGATTCCATTTCCTTGTCAGAGAGAAGATATTCACGCTGCAGCTTGTCTCTGGAGCCCAGGTCGGTTAATTCTATAAGTCTGGGTTCTTCAATATGGATCAGCATTAACTGATGCCCAAGTGGCGCTTTGAGGTATTTAGATAGCTTGGATATTTTAAAACTGATGAAAAACACACCTTGGTCGTAGGTATCAGAATAAGAAGTCATGATATCGAAATGGTAGCCTTCGGTGGAGGGGTGCACGCGTAATTTTGAGTTTCCTAGAGTGGCAAACTCTATGAGGTTTTCCATACATAATTCACCAATGTAGTTTTCAAAATCAACAAGCAGCGGATTACCTTTCTCACCTGTCAGGGTAAAGGTAAGGGCATCGGGAAAATTGTTATTTAGGTCAGCCATGATCTCAGCGCGCAGCTCATCATTGTCAGGTTCGACCCTGAGCTGCTTTAACTGTGTCTGATAAGAAAAATAGAACAGACGCACGGATCGTTGCAGTAGCGTTATTTCTTGTGAAATTTGAGCGGCTGCCTTGGAAACGGCGTGCTCCGCGTTGACAATATTCATTTGCTGCTGGTATTCGGTCTGCCTGCTATTCTCAAAATATAAGAGCGTGGCAACACCCAGCAGCAGCAGGATCGAAAAATACAGTAACTTCCTAAAACTCCCGTACATAGATGCTCTCTTATTTTTATCCTTTGCCTGTAGCTCAAGTGTAGTTTAAATATTGACATAACAAAGTCTACAGGTTCGTTTGAAATGTAATGCAGAGCTGAAAACGGAAGATAAACAGATTCTGAAGGATCTAGCTTCAATTGGGTTTTTACCGGGTTACTATTTCGAGTCTGTATTTCACAGGGTTCCCTAGAGAGGCACTTAATTAACAGTTCCCGCCGCCAAAGCTCCGGTGATGGGCAAAAAACGTCGCACACGATGGACGCATAGCGACACTGTTCGTCATCCCTAGGGGGTTTACTAACCCAATAGCTTTTGCGCAATGAAAATAACAACGTATTGAAATATATATAATAAACAGAGATCTTCAGGAGAGAAATCTTGTTTGGCATGTTCTATGCTGCCTTTTGGTTGGGTTCTATACAAGAAGGCGAGCCAGGAAAAAAATCATGCTGACAAACAGACGACTTGAGAATGAAAATCTTCGTTACGGGGGTTCAGAAGGGGTTAGCCAGCAAAATTATTGCAATGGATTTTCCCCGGCGTTTTGTGACCTGGAGACTGGCCGGATCGAACTCTCACGGTATGCCAACGGAACACTGGCGCCGTTACATCTTATTGATGGTCTGCCCGTGGAATGGGTGGAAAAACGGGATGCGTCGGGATTCGTACAGGCAATAAAGACTTCAGTTGTATCCGGGTTCCTGAGATCCGGTTGCTTTTATACCCGGGATGAAGCGGTGGCATGCTCTGCTGTCTGAGCAGATGATAGTCACCGGTACGCGTTTTTTCTAATCCGGCTAATTCCATGTACACTTCAGTACCATGGATCAATTACAGGAATTACTGAATCCCATACTCGAACTGTTTGGCGGG
>CAYPEL010000025.1:0-13662 GCA_964409635.1 uncultured Gammaproteobacteria bacterium
AATGTAATGGCGCCTACTTTCGTCGTCTCTCGCCAATCTGCGCCGTTCCACTTGGCAAATGTGGTGCTCACTGCCGTCGCACAACCGGCACCAGCGGCTGCATTACCACCACTCACAAAAGTACAGCCAACCGCCGCACCTACCTGTATAACTCCTTGTGCCCAAGGATGATCTTTAGCATAGAGATTAACGGCAATGACCGGATCAGCACGCTTGATAACATTCCAGGCAGTTTTGTTTGCTGATTCGCATAATGGGGTCAGGTCTTGTTATTTGCTTTTTCCGCATAAGCTAATAACCTGCTAACTCTAGAATAATGTAATCCGTAATACTCCCCAATCTCTTTCATACTATATCCACCACTGGTATAAGAGTGGACAATGGCTTCATTGTCTGATGGATCCAGCCATACATCAGAGTTTAGATCCGAAAAAGGCAAAAAACAAGACCTGACCCTGCTTTTTCTTGAAAAAACCCGCTGCTAAAGCAGCGGGTCTTGATCAAGCAACATCGGAAATCGTACCAGATTAATTTGACTAGTCTGTAACTGTAATCTGCCCAGAAGAAACAATACCCTTGGGGCTCGTAACAGTTACATTGAGAGTGCCAGACGAGGAATTAGTATCACCCTGCCAATTCACAGTATAAGTACAAGCTGCAGGAAAGGGTGCTGGGATGTGTGTGGTTTGCATCGCATCGCAATTTACATTGGTACTTAACACTGTAAAGCTCGATACACCTTCGATCTTGCCATTTGATACTGCTACGGCAATCGTCGTGCCCGCAGGCATGACCTGGCCGTTGCCGCCTATAACCTCAAAAGTGACAGATCCGCCGCCGCTCAATGAAGTAATCGTGGCACCAGCAGAATTAGAAAATACTATCGGCCTAGTTCCCGAAGGAGACAAAACAATAACATGTTGTCTGCGCACAGTAACTGATGAAGACACGCCCAGCGTTGGCGCACACCCGGCTAAGTCGCATACAATACCGTTGTAGTTACCATCACCGAGACTGTAGGCACCGTCCAGATTAAAATCGATGAAAACCGGATCATTGCCATCACCTGGTTCGTACAAACCGGTTTCATTGTCATCACGGAATGCTTCGGGCAAATCCACAAATGTCTCTACACCGACATCGAAACTGATATCACCATCCAGGTCAGTAAAGCTCTCCTCGCCGATGACATGTGCCAGTATTGATACGCGATTATCACTGGTACCGTTCCCGCTTACCCAGGTTACCGAGCATCTGCCATTCGCAGTAAGACAGGCATTACCAATGACACCACTCTCTGCTGTAAATACTACTTGTGTACCATCTGGTACTGGGTTATTAAACCGATCTCCCAACAAGACAG
Organism: uncultured Gammaproteobacteria bacterium; assembly: GCA_964409635.1. Taxonomy (GTDB): domain Bacteria; phylum Pseudomonadota; class Gammaproteobacteria; order DSM-19610; family DSM-19610; genus CAYPEL01. The sequence goes on from CAYPEL010000025.1 coordinate 1,364, forward strand.
ACACGACAACTTGCTCGCCGATGTACCCAAAAGCTTCGGGGTTTTGTATATCCAGGGCCAACGAGAAACTGTCCTGGTCAGGAAGACCTGTTGACACCACAAGATTATCTGACTGAGATGAGATACCAGTACTATCGACCGTGGCTGTTACACGTACCGGAATCGATACCGTACCGGACTGGACAATGGTTGAAACCACACCATCCAGGCCACTGGTGTCTGTTTCTGCACCAGGACTGAACCGCAACCCACCCACCTCGGTATTCAGTGTAAAGGTAACACTCTGGTTTGTAATCGGGTTACCCGCCGTATCCAGAACGCGGAATGTGATAGTCGATGTTTCCGCACCACCCATACCTTTGAGTTCGATGTTAGCCGGGTTTGCCGAAACGAATTCGATCGAACCCAGTGTTGCGGACAATACATTTACCGTCGTCGAAGCCGTGTAGGTAGTATTATCTACCGTGACACTGGCTGTGATCGTATCATTTCCTAGGCAGCCTTGAGCCGTGTAGCTTGCAAATGCCTGCGTACCGATTACAGTCACTGGAGTGTCGATAGCTGCCAAACTCTGGGCAACACAAGATGAAATAAAGGTTACATCGGTAGGCGCCAGCGGTTGTTGCTGATCATCTGTCAGGGTAGCAATGATCTGCGAGGTACCGCCTGCAGAAAGTGATGCCAGGCTTGTCTGGATAGTAAATAAGACAGTCGTTGTACCGCCAGTGCCACCGGTACCACCTCCTGTACCACCACCACTACTACCCGTTGAGGTTGCTTCATTGTCTGACTGCCCGGTCTGACAAGCGGTTAGCAAAACTACGCATAAAATAAGAAATTTTTTCATCAGGTTATTACACATGGTTACTTTCCTTGCGGTCATGTCATCGATTCCCGGCTGCCGGTGTTTGACTCTGTTATAAGGTTTGGCATTAAACCTGGACCAGTACTCGCCGCAGAGGCCTGCGGTAGATGCCTGTCCATAGCCTGCGCCACGTCTTCCGAAATTGAAATTAATCTGAAAAGCATAAAGGTTCTCATATATAAAACAATCAGTTAGATATATTTTGGCGGCCTGCACGAAAGCCGGTATCGCCAGATCCAACTGCATTGGAACTAGCTATCGGTCAAGTGAATATTTCCTTTAAATTCAAGCGCAGAAAATGCGTCATTACACCCAAATTAATTAATCCCGCGACCAAGGCCTTGCTGCGCGGGGTGTCATCGCCTATCATCTACATCCTTTCGACCAACAGAAACAATGCCTTAGCGCGTATGTTTCGCTGAGGCTAGAATTATGAAACCTGAAATCCATCCTGCTTATCAAGATGTTAGCGTAACTTGTAGCTGCGGAAACAGCTTCCAGACCCGCTCAACGGTGAGCAAGGATCTGTCTATTGAGGTCTGCTCCCAATGCCATCCTTTTTATACCGGCAAACAAAAGATGCTGGATACCGGTGGGCGCGTAGACCGTTTCCGCCGCAAGTACGGTGGTATGAAAAAAGCCTTATGACCAATAGACTGCAGAATCTAAGGGCGTCCTTTTGGGGCGCCTTTTTCGTTTGTGGGCTGCAATTATTTCCAAGGGTGGGGCTGGCGGATTGCCCGATGGCCCTGGATACCAATGCAGCCGTTACGGTTCGCTTTGTCAGCGATGGGGATAGCGTGGTTCTGACTGATCAGCGGCGGGTACGCCTGATCGGCATCAATACACCGGAGATGGGGCGCAAGGGCCAGCCTCATCAACCTTTAGCCGTGCGCGCACGCGACCGTTTACGCGCACTGCTGTTTACCGGCAATAACCGCGTTACGATCAACCTCGGACAGAAAAAACAGGATCGTCACGGCCGTTGGCTGGCGCACCTTTACCTGCCGGACGGACGCCATTTAGGGGAACAACTGATTCGAGACGGACTCGGTTGGGTGGTCGCAATCGCACCCAATGTTACTTTTGCCAGCTGCTTGAAAACGGCTGAAAACACGGCCCGGAAAGCCAACCGGGGCATCTGGTCGGAACCCGCTTATACACCGGTGGAATCCGCTTCACTCAAGCTGCGTAGTCGTGGTTTCCACTCGGTTCAGGGACGCATAAGACAAGTCACAATCCGGCCCACAGCGCGCTGGATTAAACTGGATGGCCGCTTCAGTATCCGCATTCCAAAATCTGCCTTGGTTAATTTCAAGTCCCGGCCCGACAGTCACTGGGTAGGACGAAAAATTGCCGTGCGCGGCTGGCTGTATGCGAGCCGCGGTGAATTGCATGTTAATCTGGAACACCCGGCTGCCCTGGACATCATAAGCATGACTAGGAGCCTGTCCGAGAATAGAAACCGCCACGAGGAAAGCCTGGATTTGGCCAGATTCTTCCATTATTTTCGTTAAATATGCCCAATATTCGTCTCAAATAATGAAAAAATCTGACTCAAACCAGCCTCCCCTCGCAACGATTTCTATTCTCGGACAGGCTCCTAGTAGTCCTCCCGCGTTGGATTGATGGATGAAAAATGTAACCGCTAAACCCGCACTGATACTGCCACAGCTGATCCTGGTGGTTGGCTTGTTGTGGTTATCAGCCTGCGCCACCAACCCGGTTACCGGCCGCCCTAACTTTGTACTGATGTCTGAAAGCGATGAAATAGCACTCGGCAAGCGTTACAGCAAGGAAATCAGCAAACAACAGCCAACTTATAAAGATGCTGAATTAAACGCCTATGTAAACCGGATCGGACAAAAGCTCGCGGCGGTTAGTCACCGGCCGGGTTTACAGTTCCAGTTCAAGGTCGTCGATTCGACAAGCGTCAATGCCTTTGCCCTGCCCGGCGGCTTCATCTACATAACCCGTGGCCTGTTGGCCTATCTAAACTCAGAAGCCGAGCTGGCCGCCGTACTGGGGCATGAAATTGGTCATGTCACCGCGCGCCATTCAGTCCGCCAGCAAAGTGCTGCAACCGCCACCGGCGTGGTGGGTGCAGTGGTGACGGCGACGACCGGTGTGCGTGGTTCGCAGGATCTATTTAATTTAATGGGTGGCGCCCTGCTCAGCGGCTACGGGCGTAACCACGAATTAGAATCCGACCGGCTGGGCGCACAGTATCTGCTCAAAGCCGGGTATGACCCACAGGCTATCATTGCAGTCATCGGCGTCTTGAAAAACCAGGAGCTTTTCGAGACACAACGCGCCAAGGAGGAAGGCAGGACGCCGCGCAGCTATCATGGCGTGTTTGCCAGCCACCCCAGCAATGACCGGCGCCTGCAAGAAGTTGTAGCAGACGCTGGAAAGCTTCCTGGCAATGCCACGGCTAAAACCGGCCGCCAGGCGTTTCTACAACAAATTGACGGCATGACGTTTGGCGCCGGAGAGCGTGACGGCATCGTGCTGCAAAACCGTTTTCTTCACAAGCCCTTGAATTTTGGCCTGACTTTTCCGACCGGTTGGAGCATAGAAAACCTGCCGGATAAGGTGATTGCCACGGCGCCAGGGCAAGCGGCACTGTTGCAGCTTGAAGTAAAACCTGTCACCCGCGGTATGTCTCCACAGCGCCTGCTGGAATCACTCGGCTTGCGCGAGATCCGCAATGGCCAATCGCTAGAGATCGGCACTTTTCAGGCTTATAAAACGACTGCGCAGGTTTCGGTGAACAATATCCGGCGCACGGCACGTTTTATCGTACTATATGACCGTGATAATGCGTTTATTTTTACCGGCGTGAGCCAGCGCAAACGTAGCCAAGGCGAATTCGACGGCGATTTCCTGAGCGCCGCAAAAAGTTATCGCAAGCTATCCGCACAGGAAATGCAACTGGCCCGTGGCCGACAGCTTGTGATAATTAACGCAAATCAGGACACCAGTTTCAGAAAACTCGCCCAGCAATCACCGATCAGTAGCCACGCTGAAGAACAACTGCGTTTGTTAAATGACCTTTACCCTGCGGGTGAGCCACGGCCAGGACAACAGCTCAAGGTTGTACGCTAGTGCAGTGTCCTGCAACATGATAATGACTTCTAAAGAATCTCAAATTTATTCATGTATCTTGCTTCTTGCGAATACTACAAATACTGGAATCATCTATGTTTGACGACTTAAAAAAAGCTGCTCTGGACTACCACGAGCACCCCACACCGGGGAAAATTGCCATTCAGATCACTAAACCCTGTGATTCACAGGAGGATCTATCACTGGCTTACACGCCCGGGGTTGCAGAGCCGGTCAGGGAAATTGCCAAAGACGCATCTACCGCTTACCGCTACACCAGTAAAGGTAACCTGGTTGCTGTGATCACCGATGGCAGCGCCGTTCTCGGCCTGGGTAATGTCGGCGCGCTGGCAGGCAAACCGGTTATGGAAGGCAAAGGTGTGTTATTCAAACAATTTGCCAATGTTGATGTATTCGATATTGAAGTTGAGACCCAGGACGTCGACGAATTTATTGAGACGGTCAGCCGTATCGCCAATGGATTTGGTGGCATCAATCTCGAAGACATCAGCGCCCCGCGCTGCTTTGAGATCGAACGCCGGCTGATAGAAAAACTCGATATTCCGGTTTTCCATGATGATCAGCACGGCACCGCGATTATCATTTGCGCCGGTTTGTTGAACGCACTGGAAATAAAAAACAAATCTATCCACGCTGCCCGCATCGTCTGCCTGGGCGCCGGTGCTGCGGGTATTGCCTCCATGCGCTTGCTGACCGCATTAGGCGCCAACCCTGACAATATTTTAATCGTTGACCGGAGTGGTGTAGCCTACAAGGGACGGGATAACCTGAACCAATACAAACAGGAATTCGCCGTCGATACTGACCGCCGCACCCTGGCCGACGCCTGCGTTGATGCCGATGTGTTTATCGGCGTTTCCGGTCCGGATCTACTAACCCCGGACATGCTTAAATCGATGGCCTCACAACCTATTGTATTTGCACTTTCTAACCCTGACCCTGAAATCAAGCCGGAACTTGCGCGCCAGGTGCGCGATGACCTGATCATGGCGACGGGCCGTAGTGATTACCCAAACCAGGTCAATAATGTATTGGGATTCCCCTTTATATTCCGCGGCGCGCTTGACGTTCATGCGCGCACTATCAATCAGGCAATGGCGATCGCTGCGGTGAAGGGATTACAGGCATTGACGCGGCAACCGGTGCTGCCAGACATTCTTGCCGCCTACAAACTCGATGCCCTGGAGTTTGGCCCGGATTATATAATTCCGAAGCCATTGGATCCGCGCTTGATGGATTTTGTACCGACGGCCATTGCTCAGGCAGCTGTTGATAGCGGGGCGGCACGGAGAGGTTACCCGACGCATTACAAACCGTCACCGGTATGAAGCAGGTGCGGAATTTATTCCGTTTCTGCGGGAGTTCTTGGGGTGGATGAAACCCACCCTGCAAGGCATTTACAACATCCGGGAAGCCATACAGGCTAACTGCCCTTTCGTGAAGCTAGCTCCACCCCGGCGGTATCCACCAACAATGCCTCTACCACCGCCACACTGGCACGCTCCATTGGTTTACCATCAACCGGGCTACGCGGTGCTTCACGGCGGCCATCCAACGAAAACACCACCAGCTCCAGCCTGTTCTCTCCCGCCATAAAGCGATACGCGGGTAACTCTACCCAGCTGTCGCGCTCAAACCTGAAACGCCGCTGTTCAGTATCGAACGGAATCTGATGATCCATTAAAAAGAAGGTCAGCTGTTTTGCCGTATCAGCGAACACGTGCAGGGTAATATCTGAAAACTCCGTTGCCGTTCCAGTCAAAACCGAACCCGTCAATCGGGGCCGGAATTTCTCAAAAAACTGCATGGATGTTATCGCCGCACGGCGTAACGCTTCGAGCTGTTGTGGTTGGGTTATCGACTGGAAAAGCCGCTGATAATTTACCAGCGCTTGTTCTATTTCGATATTGCGGGGCATGTGCCGCGTATCAGGCGAACCCAGATGCTCCGCCGCCTTTCGCTTCGCCGCTAGAAAGTCGTCTATCCCTTCTTCAGCGATAATGCGCGCGGCTTCCTGCGCTATGCGCGTCCGCATTTGTTGATCCTGTCCAGAACGGCGCACCATATCAAATCTACCGGTTAACCTGTATCAGAAAAGCGGTTCCGCTTCCTGCCCTGGAATAATTTGTTCCATCCCTGCACTAAAGGTTTCGCTATATTGCACCGGTACATTTTCTTCAAAAAATGTCTCCTCCATTCCCGCCAGACTGTCTTCAGGCATCAACAAACCCGACTCTGGATCGATCCTGACCGTCACCAGGCCGGCTGGTTGCAGCAGCTCTTTTTCCGCCACAGACTGGAGCGCTGCCGCCATGTATTCGATCCACATAGGCAGGGCCGCCCGGCTGCCGGTTTCACCGTTACCCAGCGGCTCCACCTGATCAAAACCGACCCAAACCGTTGTTGCCAGATCCGCATTAAAACCACAAAACCAGGCATCCCGCTGGTCGTTGGTGGTCCCCGTCTTGCCGGCCAGGTCATTTCTGCCAATCGACATCGCCCGTTTGCCCGTGCCGCGTTTAACGACTTCACGCATCATGGTTGTCATCAGATAGGCCGCCGCCGGGTTAATCGCTTGTGGTGCATAACGCATTCCCGTTGCATCCTCACTGTCGGCAGCCTCTCCGGCACTGGCGTCCGCTGCCTGCAACTCAATCGCCTGCACACAATCATTACAAACCAGCGCTGGTTGAGCGGTAAATAACGCTTCACCGTCCGCATCTTTTATCGACACTATAAAATAGGGATCAACCAGGTAGCCCCCATTGGCAAACACACTGTAACCGCGCGCCATTTGCATGGGTGTAGCCGAACTACTGCCTAGCACCAGCGACAAGTCTTTATGTATCTGCTGCTTTGGAAAACCAAAGCGTAAGGCATACTTGGCCGCATAACCGGCGCCGATAGCGCGCAATAATCTGACTGAGACCAGGTTACGTGATTTAACCAGCGCTTCCCGCATGCGCGTAGGCCCGTAAAATTTGCCACTGTAGTTTTCGGGCCGCCAGGTTGTCTCCAGACTGGGATCCTCAAACACCACCGGCGCATCGTTAAAAATACTGGCAGCGGTGTAGCCTTTTTCCAAAGCTGCAGAATAAATGAACGGTTTAAAACTCGAACCGGGTTGCCGCTCGGCCTGAATCGCCCGGTTAAATTTACTGTTAAAAAAGTTAAAACCACCCGTCAGCGCCATCACCGCGCCATCAGACGGGCGCAATGAAACCAGTGCGCCTTCGACTTCCGGCACTTGCGCAAGCCGCCAGCGTGACTCCGGCAATGCTTCGAGCTTGATCAGATCGCCGGGCTTTAAAATATCGCTGGCTTGTTTAGGTTCCTCGCCCTGCCGGTTCACCTCTTTATACGGCTTGGCCCAGGACATGCCTTCCCAATCCAGTTCGACTACGCCAAAGTCTCTCAAAAAAACCCGGGCGGCCTGGTCATCGGTACTCAATACCAGCGCGGGCAGCAAGCCACCCACAGATTCCGAATCCTCCAGTAGCTGCTGCCACTCTTCTTCTGCCGCATCAGCCGCAATATCAACGTGCCCTTGCGCACCCCGGTAACCGTGGCGGCGGTCATACGCCAGCAGTGCAGACACCGTCGCCTGGTTGGCGGCATGTTGCAGTTTGCTATCAACGGTTGTGGTGACCTGATAGCCTGTCCGGTAAACCTCTTCTCCATAGCGTTTCACGAGTTCATTGCGCACCATTTCTGCAATATAGGGCGCCCGAATATCAACTTTTGCCGAATGAATCGAGGCCTTGTCTTCCTGCTTGATGGCATCCAGATAGGTCTGTGAATCAATGTTGTTGAGTACATACATGCGCTTGAGGACATAGTTCCGGCGTTGATTCGCCCGTTTGGGGTTACTGACGGGATTATTGGCCGAAGGCGCTTTTGGCAGGCCAGCTATCATGGCCATTTGTGCAAGGCTTAATTCTTCAAGCGGTACGCCGTAATACACGCGCGCAGCGGCGCCAACACCGTAAGCGCGCTGGCCAAAGTATATTTTATTGAGATAGAGCTCGAGAATTTCCTGTTTACTGAGCGCTTTTTCGATTTTTAGCGCCAAAAATATTTCTTTCAGTTTGCGTAAATACGTTTTTTCACGGCTTAAAAAGAAATTGCGCGCGACCTGCATGGTAATTGTACTGCCACCCTGGCGTTTTTGACCGGTGCGTATCACATCGATACCGGCTCGTACCAAGCCCTGAAAATCGATACCCGGATGCGAGAAAAACCGGTCATCCTCAATCGCCAGGATCGCCTGTATCAGCTTGTCCGGAAGCTCGTCATAGCGGATTGGACGGCGGCGCTGCTCACCGAATTCAGCCATCAGCAAGCCATCATGGGTATAAACCCGTAACGGCACGGAATACTGAACATCCTGTAACTGCTCAATATTTGGCAGCTGTGGGCCGATGTACAGGTAAGCCGCGGCTAATGCCATGACGGAGAGCGTAAACAGGGCAAAACCGAGCGAGAGCAGAAAACGGAATAATCGGCGAGTTAGTGTCATAAATTTGGCGGAATGTGATTGGTTTCAAAATAAAACGAGTAGATTCCTAAACTTCAGTATAAAGCGTCCGATAACTGGAATCGAACGATGATGTCCTGGAAATAGATTTTATTGACAGCTCATTGTCATTGTCATTTAATCCTTAACCGTAGATACACTGCTCAGGCAGGGTATTAAAAGGGAAATTACAGTGCAGATAGCGCAACTGTTTACACGGAAAAATCCACCTGTGGTGGGTTTAGACATCAGTTCGACAGCGGTCAAACTGGTAGAGCTCAGCAGACACGGTAATCGCTACCGTGTCAATAGTTATGCCGTAGAGCCACTGCCACCGAACTCGGTTGTCGAAAAAAATATCAACGATGTCGATGCAGTCGGCGAAGCGGTACGGCGCGCGGTCAAGCGGGCCGGCACCCGCAGCAAATATGTGGCTGTGGCTGTGGCTGGCTCCAACGTCATCACCAAAACGATCCCCATGCCCAGTAACTTGTCAGATGATGAGTTGCAAAGCCAGATCGAGCTCGAAGCGGATCAATACGTACCCTACCCACTGGAAGAAGTCAGTCTCGACTTCGAAGTGCTGGGCGAGAGCGAAAACAATCCCGATACGGTCGATGTGCTGCTGGCTGCCTGCCGTACCGAGACGGTAGAGATGCGGACTGCCGCCGTCGAAACCGGTGGCATGAGTGCAAGAATAGTGGATGTAGAAGCCTACGCCACTGAAAACGCCTATCAGTTACTGCTCGATCAGGTACCCGATAACGGCGTGGAACGCACAGTGGCGATTGTCGATGTCGGTGCGACCATGACCACTCTGAACGTCATCCACGATCAGAAACTCATTTACACCCGCGAACAGATCTTCGGTGGCAAACAGCTGACCGAGGAAATAATGCGTCGTTACGGTCTCTCCTACGAGGAAGCCGGCATGGCCAAACGCCAGGGCGGGTTACCGGAAAACTACGAGCCGGAAGTGCTGGATCCCTTTAAGGAAGCCATGTGCCAGCAGGTCAGCCGCTCACTGCAGTTTTTCTTCTCATCAAGTCAGTACAACAGCGTTGATCAGGTTCTATTGGCGGGTGGCAGCGCTTCAATCCCGAGTATCGCTGAACTGATCGGTGAACGAACTGGAATCGAAACGAGTGTTGCCAACCCCTTTTCATCCATGGCTCTCTCGTCCAACGTCAAGCCCCAATCTCTGAGCGGTGATGCACCATCACTGTTGATCGCTTGCGGACTGGCATTAAGGAGTTTTGACTGATGGCACATATTAACCTGCTACCCTGGCGCGAGGAACTGCGCAAGCAGAATCAGCAACAATTTGCTGTTATTGCCGGTGGTGCCGCCGTGGTTGGCGGCCTACTGATTCTACTGGGACATATGCAAATGAACGGGCTGATTGACCGTCAAAATCAGCGCAACGAGTTCCTGAAAACAGAGATCAACATACTCGACAAGCGTATTGAACAAATCAAAGATCTGGAAAAAACCAAGACCGCACTGCTGGCGCGTATGGACATCATCCAGCAACTGCAGCGTTCACGCCCGGAAAGTGTTCACTTGATGGCTGAACTGGTTGAAACATTGCCGGACGGTGTGTACCTGGCAAAAATCAGTCAGAAAGGTGCTGCGCTGACTTTATCTGGCGTGGCCCAGTCGAATGCCCGGGTGTCTGCTTATATGCGTAATATCGATGGGTCTGAATGGATGGGCGACCCGAAACTGGACGTCATCGAAACCAAAGACGGAAAAATCCGCAGAAACGCCGAATTTATCCTGCGCGCCAAGCAGGATGGCAAAAAACTTAACACGACAGAGGAGCAAGGATAATGAATCTGTCTGATCTGAATGACCTCGACCTGAGTAATATCGCCGGCTGGCCTTTGCCAGCACGCATTGCCCTGGTCGCCATACTCTTTTTTACCGTACTGGGCCTGGGTTACTACCTGGACATCAAGGATCAAAGAGTCGCGTTGCAAAAAACTGAAGCCACTGAAATGGAATTACGCAACACCTTTGAAGCGCGGGCCAAGAAAGCCACCAATCTGGAAGCTTACGAGCAGCAACTGGCGGAGATGCAAGAATCTTTCGGCGCCATGCTGCGCCAGCTGCCGAACAAAACCGAGGTGGCCGACTTACTCGTGGATATTTCCCAGAGCGGACTGGCCAGTGGCCTGGAATTCGAACTGTTTAAACCACAGAACGAACGGCCAAAAGAATTTTACGCCGAGCTACCCATCAGCATCCGTGTCAGAGGCGATTATCACGAATTTGGTGCTTTTGTTAGCAGTGTTGCAGCCTTACCGCGCATCGTTACCGTTCACGATATCAGTATCGTCCCCGGCAAGGAAGAAAACGGCAAGCTGACCATGGAGCTACTCGCCAAAACCTATCGCTATATGGACAACGACGAACTAGAAGGGAGCGTGCAATGAAACGCCTGACAATCTGCCTGTTTTCAACGATCACATTGACTGCATGCAACAATAGCAATGTGAAAGACTTGCAGACTTATGTGGACGAAGTCAAGTCTCAACAGCAGACAAAAATAGAACCACTGCCAGAATTCGTACCGTACGAAACCTATTTGTACAGCGCCAACAGTGAACGTGACCCTTTCACGCCACCAGTCAGTTCACAACCTAGGAATAATGTGACATTAGCTACCAGTAATGGTATCTCACCTGACTTTAACCGCGCCCGCGAACCCCTGGAATTAGAACCGCTGGATAGCCTGCGCATGGTCGGGACATTAGAAAAAGCCGGTAGTGCTTTCGCTCTGATCCGGATGAGCGACAGCACAATTCATCGCGTCAAACCGGGCAACTACGCAGGACAAAACTACGGAAAGATCGTGCAAATTTCAGAATCAGAAATCGAGGTCACTGAGATCATCCCTGATGGTCTTGGTGGATGGATGGAACGACAAGCCTCACTGGCACTCAGCGAATAAATAAATGGGGAATAGGACTATGACTGCAATCACTTTTGAAACTTCACGGCCGATGGGCCAGGCACTGCAAAAGACCCGTGCCCTGGCTACAGCTGGATGGATCCTGCTGGCCGGCTTGCTGCTGAGCTGCCTGACAATCACTGCACACGCGGAACAAGCACCACAGATAAATGCATTGCAGGACATCACCTTTACTGGCTTGTCCGGTAACCGTGTGCAAATAAACCTTAAAATGAGCCATCCGGTAGCAAACCCAGCTAGTTTCACCATTGACAATCCGGCCCGGATCGCCTTTGACCTGCCCGCGACCAAGAGTGCGCTTGGCAAACGCAGCCAGACAATCGGTATCGGCGTAGCGGAAAGTATTACCGCTGTTGAGGTCAAAGGACGCACCCGCGTGGTACTGAATCTCGCCGACATGGTGCCCTATCAGACCGTGGTTAAAGGTAATGAAGTGATTATTACCCTGGGCGAAACTACAGTCGCTGCCGCGCCCACACCGGCGGCGCCTGCCAGCATTTCCCGGACGGCATCCAGTGCGTCCGCTTCCGGAAACAGTATCAGCAATATCGATTTTCGCCGTGGCACCAGCGGTGAAGGCCGCGTAGTTGTCACCCTGTCCAATCCTTCCATACCCGTGGACATGCGCCAGGAAGGTGGCAAAGTTATCCTGGATTTCAAAGATGCCAGTATCGCCAGCGAACTGCAGCGCCGTCTTGATGTAACAGATTTTGCCACGCCAGTACAACTGATCGATACAACCGGTTCTCGTAAAGGCGTGCGCATAGCGATCACACCGATCGGTGAATACGAACACCTGGCTTACCAGTCAA
>CAYPEL010000025.1:13681-19752 GCA_964409635.1 uncultured Gammaproteobacteria bacterium
TTCACGGTTGAAGTACGTGCAACCACCAAGGAAGAGAAAGCCGAGCGCCGTAAGAAAGAATTCGGTTACACCGGCGAACGCCTGTCCCTGAACTTCCAGGATATCGAAGTTCGCTCAGTACTCCAGTTACTGGCTGACTTTACCGGTTCCAATATTGTCGTCAGTGATACCGTCGGCGGCAACCTGACCCTGCGCATGCAAAACGTGCCCTGGGATCAGGCGCTGGACATTGTCCTGAAAACCAAAGGTCTGGCCAAGCGTAAAAGCGGTAATGTTATGCTGATTGCACCCAGCGAAGAACTCGCCGCCCGCGAAAAACTGGAACTGGAAGCGCTCAAGCAAATCGAGGAACTGGCGCCAATGTATTCCGATTATATTCAGGTGAATTATGCTAAAGCTAAAGAATTGGCAAGTCTCCTGAAGAGTTCAGACAATTCACTGTTATCTGATCGCGGCACTGTTACCATTGATAATCGGACGAATATCCTGCTGGTACAGGACACGGCCGATAAACTGGAACAGATCCGCAGCATGATTGCCCGCCTTGATGTACCGGTACGCCAGGTACTGATTGAGTCCCGCATCGTGCTGGCCAACAATGATTTTGCCAAGGATCTGGGCGTTAAGTTCGGTGTCAGCGGAAATGGCCGGTTTGGCGACGACAAGTTTTTCACCGTCGGCGGCAAGCAAAGCGGTGACGTGAATTTTGCGGATACTATTACAGCGTTTGAAACACCAGCCGGTACCGGCAACGAAGGCTTACTGGTCAACCTGCCTGTCGCCAGCTCTGCAGGTTCAATCGGTCTCGCAGTGGGCCGTCTTGGCAGTCACCTGCTACAGCTGGAGCTCAATGCCATGCAGGCAGAAGACCGCGGCGAGGTTATCTCCAGTCCACGCGTCATCACCTCTAACCAGCAGGAAGCGACCATCAAGCAAGGCGTGGAAATTCCTTACCAGGAAGCCTCTTCGAGCGGTGCAACTTCTGTCAGTTTCAAGGAAGCTGTACTCGAATTGCGGGTCACGCCTCAAATTACACCCGATGACCGCATCATTATGGATCTGCACGTAAGTAAAGATACCGTTGGCGTCCAGGTCTTGGGTGTGCCCAGTATCAATACACAAAATGTAACCACCAAGGTGCTGGTTGATAACGGTGAAACCCTGGTACTGGGTGGCATCTACGAACAGGAAACCGGCCAGGAATCCGAACGGGTGCCTTTCCTGGGCGACCTGCCAGGCCTGGGCTGGTTGTTCCGGACCGAAAGAAGTATTAATGCCAAGAGCGAATTGATGATCTTTGTGACACCAAAAATCATTAAAGAGGGTCTTGCTCTGAATTAGTAAGACTTGTCAGACCGCCTCGTTTCTGACATAACTGCCCGGCATGAAACAGCCGGGCAGTTTTTTTTTGGTCGGTCCAATGGGGGCCGGCAAATCCACGATCGGGCGCCAACTGGCGCGCGCGCTGAAGCTGGAGTTCCTCGACTCTGACCGGGAAATCGAACACCGCACCGGTGTTGATATCCCGCTTATCTTTGAACTGGAGGGTGAAGCGGGCTTCCGGGAGCGTGAAAGCAGGGTCATCGATGAATTGACCGCACTACCCGGCATCATTCTGGCCACCGGTGGCGGCGCCATCCTCAACCCCGGCAATCGCAGGTATTTATCGAGCCGTGGTAAAGTCATCTATCTACGAACCTCAATCGCCCAGCAGCTAAAACGCACCACCAACGATCGGCACCGCCCCCTGCTGCAAACGCCCGACCCAAAAGCAAAACTGGAGGAGCTGATGGAAATCCGTGAACCACTTTATCAGGCGACCGCCCATCTCACCATCAACACGGATGGCTGCCGGATTCGCGATGTGGTGAGTAAAATCACTCAGGAAATCGGGCATACACTTGAATAGTACACTCTTAGCCAGATAATTCTGGATACTGGCAAGTTATGCTGAGAATCAGTGAATTTATATTTTTACCAAGGAATACACGCAAGAAAACAGAAAAATCAATGCTTAAAAAAAGAAAATTTGCGTGTGTTCCGTGGCAAAAATAATTCATTATTATCAGATTGAAAAAGCACTAGCACAGAAATTGCTATATCCTTGACCACCATGCATAACACGCTACAACTCGATCTTGGTGAACGCAGTTACCCGATTCATATCGGCCCCGGCCTGTTAAATCACCCCAACCTGTTTGTCCCTTATATCCGCGGCAAACAGGTTCTGGTCGTAAGTAACGAAACCGTAGCCCCACTGTACCTGCAAAAAGTGCTGGATAGCTTGCAGGGATTTACTGTTGCAACTGTTATCCTGCCGGATGGCGAACAATACAAGACGCTTGAGGTATTAAACCGGATATTTGACAGCCTGCTGGAAAATCGATTTAACCGCAATTGTTGCCTTATCGCACTGGGCGGGGGCGTCATCGGCGACATGGCCGGGTTTGCCGCAGCCAGTTATCAGCGCGGAGTGGACTTTATCCAGATACCCACCACGTTGCTGGCGCAGGTCGATTCATCGGTGGGTGGTAAAACCGGCGTCAACCACCCGCTTGGGAAAAATATGATCGGCGCCTTTCATCAGCCACGCTGCGTACTGGCTGATACGGATACGCTGAACAGCCTCGATGACCGGCAACTATCAGCCGGTACCGCAGAGATTATCAAGTACGGCCTGATCCGCGAGCCGGACTTTTATAGCTGGCTGGATAGTCATATCAATAAGCTGCTCGAGCGAGACACCCAGGCATTGGTGTACGCCATTGAAAAATCCTGCCAATGTAAAGCTGAGATCGTGGCGGCCGACGAACGCGAAAGCGGGCAACGGGCCTTGCTCAATCTGGGGCATACCTTTGGTCATGCCATCGAAACCGGTACCGGTTATGGCCAATGGCTACACGGCGAAGCCGTCTCAGTCGGCATGCTCATGGCGGCAGATTTATCAGCCCGGCATAACTGGATTAGTCACCAGGATGTACAGCAGCTAGAACAATTGTTGAAAACGGCCGGCTTGCCTACCGAGCCTCCCGCAAGCCTCAGCCCAGAACGCTTCAAGAAATTAATGGCCGTCGACAAGAAAGCCCTGGACAGTGGATTACGTCTGGTGTTGCTAACGGCAATCGGTACGGCGCAGGTCAGCTGTGACTTCAAACCAAACCTGCTCGACCAAACCCTGAATCAACAACTGCCACTCACCGGTTCATGAACACGCAAGCCAATCATTTTCCAAACCATCTAAACGGGCTTGCAGTTTACGCAGCCGACGTTGCAAGCAGCCGTGGCCGCCGCTTCCCGGAACCCGCACCCAATTACCGCAGCGAATTCCAGCGTGACCGCGACCGCATCATTCATTCAGCGGCTTTCCGGAGGCTGGAATACAAAACCCAGGTATTCGTAAACCATGAAGGTGACCTGTTCCGGACCCGGCTTACCCACTCGATTGAAGTCGCGCAAATCGCCCGCTCCATAGCCCGTGCCCTGCATCTCAACGAAGACCTCACAGAAGCCATTGCACTGGCGCACGACCTCGGCCACACACCTTTCGGACATGCCGGGCAGGATGCGCTGAATGAATGCATGAAAAACTATGGAGGTTTTGAGCACAACCTGCAGTCACTGCGTGTCGTCGAGGAACTGGAAGAACGCTATGCAGATTTCCCCGGGCTCAACCTGACCTTTGAGGCCCGCGAAGGCATACTCAAACACTGCTCGCAGGGTAACGCCCGTGAACTGGGTGAAATAGGCGAGCGATTTCTGGCAAAAACACAACCCAGCCTGGAAGCACAATTAACCAATCTGGGCGACGAAATCGCTTATAACAGTCACGATGTCGACGATGGCTTGCGGGCCGGGCTAATCAGCCTGGATCAACTCAGTGACATCAAACTGTTTCAGCAACAGTACGATGAAGTACGTGCACGCTATCCAGATCTGCATCAACGCCGGAAAATACACGAAGTCGTGCGCAGGTTGATCAATTGCCAGGTTGTTGATTTAATCAATACCAGCCAATCCAGACTTGCTCAACTGGCCCCGGATTCACTCGCGGCAGTGCGCAATCATAATGAACCGTTGATAGCCTTCAGCGAAGAAATGCGCGAACTGAACCTGGAATTAAAACGCTTTCTACGTCAACATCTGTACCGGCATTATCGTGTCCACCGCATGAGTGCAAAGGCCGGCCGGGTAATTAGCGATTTGTTTGATGCCTTTTTTCAGGACACCAAGTTGTTACCATTAGAAGCACAAGCCAGTGTGACTCGATTGAAAGAAAAACAGAACACCCTGGGTCAGGCGCGCGCTGTGGCAGATTACATCGCCGGTATGACTGACCGCTATGCGATACGCGAACACGGCCGTATATTTAACCCTTCGGAGTTAACCTAAGAGCCTGTCCGAGAATATAATAATGACGTGTCATGGCAATGCGGATTTATATGCAAGTTCCTCCCAGTGATAATCGTCCTCCGCGGTTTTACCACCTGCATTTACAGGAAGACCTGATTGATGGCTGGACGCTGATGCGTGAATGGGGTTTCCAGGGAGCAGGTGGCCGGTTAATCCGTGACCATTTCGCAAGCCGATCCGAGGCAGAAAAAGCCATGCTGGAAATTCGTGACCTACAACTACGCAAAGGCTATCAGATTGTGTTTATGCAAGCCCAGGAAGCCAAACCATGAAGACTGTAGACGCAACCCGGGACAGGCCCGCTTATCTGGATTATTATTCCCTGGATCGTGCGCCTTTTGCTGACACTGCCGGGGAAAGATTTTTTTATGCCAGCAGGGCATTGAATCAACGGCTGGATCTCATTACCCATCTGACCCAGTTCGGCGATACTGTCATTGCGGTCACTGGCCCGGAAGGCAGCGGCAAAACAACGCTGTTTAACCAGTTCCAGGATTATGCAAAAGAGGGTTGGCTATTGTGCCCTATCCCACCCACAGAACCACAAAGATTACCGGAGTTACTGGCTCAGCGCCTGGGCGGCCATTCGGGCAGCGCAGTAAAACAACAGATTACAGACTGGATCAACAGCACGGCTGATGACACGCTGCTGGTGTTTTTAGTCGATGACGCACAGCAGCTCGATAACGATACCCTGCAACAATTGTCCGTGTGTTTTACCGAGCCTATCAATAGCCGCATCCGGCTTATCCTGTTTGGTACAGCACAAACCACCGCACTTATAAAGCAGGCGCAGGAACAACAGATGCTCAAAGGTTCCACACAGTGCATTGAGCTTCCAGCTTTTACCGAAGAAGAAACCAGCGGCTATTTAATGCACCGCCTAGAGATGTCCGGCTACCGCGGGGAAAACCCTTTCACCGAAACCGAGATTCGCGCCATTTGTAAAACGGCTGAAGGTTGGCCCAAGGCCACTAACCGCCTGGCAGATCTATGCCTTGCCGAACGCTACGCACGGCATGCAGCAAAGCAAAATCCGGACAGTCTGTATACCGTTAAACCCTCCAACAAAAAATCCTGGCTGACCGCAGCCGCCTTCCTGTTATTCGCTGCCCTGCTGTGGGTTTTCATGCGGCCTACGGGGCAAGTTCCTGATACTACACTGGCAGAGCAGCCACTCGAAGTGCCGCCGCTGGCCACAACCCGCAGCGAACAACCAGCAGCGCGACTCCCCAGCAGCGCCCAGGAAAACCAAGCGCAGCTTACCGACGCCATTCCTGAAAGTACAAAGGCGGTAGATCCCCAAGCAGAAACAGACCTGAGCAACACCCATAATCCCGCTGAACTTATAGGATCTCATGAAGCCTTGGGCGCGAGTGACAAGCTAACAAAACCAAAGCAAGCCATAGCACCCATAATCACGCTTGCTGCCAAAGAGGATACCCAAGCAACAAAAGCAATCAATAATAATGCAGCCTTAACTGCAAAGATCCTGGAAACTCAACCAGAGAAAGACGCAGTCCCGGTAACCACGGCAGCTACACCAGATAAAACCCCACCAACCAAACCCGCCGTAAATAACAACTTAGCCCAGCGGGAAAAGTGGCTACTGCAGCAGCCCGACACACATTTCACCCTGCAACTGCTTGGCTCCCACAGTG
>CAYPEL010000025.1:19767-23953 GCA_964409635.1 uncultured Gammaproteobacteria bacterium
CAACAGTTCATAAAAAAGCATAACTTACCGGCCGGACAAACCGCTTACTATCGCGGCCAATATAAAGGTGCAGATTGGTACGTGGTTTTATACGGTATTTATCCCAGCCGCCGTGATGCCGCTCAGCACATTAGCGACCTGCCTGAAAAAATCCGCAAGCAAAACCCCTGGCCACGCCCTCTGGATTCGATTCACAAAGCCATTGCAGCGAAAAAACCCAAGCCCTGAATACTGACTGTATAACTTACCGGCTCAGGAGCGCGTATTAAATTCCCCGTAGAGTGGGTGAAACCCACCGGATGCCGCAGCAAATGGTGGGGTTTCACCCACAAGACGTTTGCGGCCCCCGCCTTAGTTTCGGAATTCGGGGATTGAAACCAGCCACAGAGCCAGACGGTGTATCCCTTATTTGGAAGCGTAACCGGCAAGGATGCTGGCTTCGAGCGTACAGGGAGGTATTAACAGCGGGTTCCAAATAAGGGAGACACCGTCTGGCGGTAACGCTGAATTCAGAATTTTGAGTGACCTAATGTGGTCATTGGATACTCGGTCTGCTTAATACAATATCCCAATCAATCAAAGGTTTTGGCCTTAAAAAGACTGGCGAAAAACCCGCTTCTCCATTATTCTCACCGGCCCGGTTTGAATCGTCCAAGCGACCTCGTATAAAAAACGCGCTAGGGCATGACTGGGTGCATGCGTCTTACGCATATTCCTTTGTAATCTAATAAGTTACAAAACAGAGGGCGAATATGAATTACGGTGCTTTGCCACCCAAGCAAGGTCTCTACGACCCTAAAAATGAACACGACGCCTGTGGCGTCGGTTTTGTCGCGCATATAAAAGGCGAAAAAAGCCATTCGATTGTCCGGCAAGGGCTGCAGATGCTTGAAAACCTGACCCACCGCGGCGCTGTGGGCGCAGATCCCCTGGCGGGTGATGGTGCCGGCATCCTGCTACAGGTGCCGGACCAATTCCTGCGCGAAGCATGTTCATCTATAGATATTCAGTTACCAGAATCTGGCTGCTATGCAGTCGGCATGATTTTCCTGCCGCAGCAGGATAAGACACGCGCGCAATGCGTAGCCTTGATTGAAAAAACCATTGTCAGCGAAGGCCAGAACCTGCTCGGCTGGCGCGATGTACCCACAGACAACAGCGGTTTAGGCGACAGCGTCAAAGCCGTCGAACCGGTTATCCGGCAGGTCTTCGTCGGCAGCACACTCGATAACCAGGACGACTTCGAACGTAAGTTATTCGTCATCCGCAAAGTCATCGAAAACACGGTGCGCGATTCATCCTGGGACGGCAGTGAAAATTTCTACATTCCGTCGTTCTCCAGCCGCACCCTGCTTTATAAAGGTATGCTGCTGGCCAACCAGGTCGATAGCTATTACCACGACCTTAAAGATGAGCGTGGTACCTCAGCGCTGGCGCTGGTGCACCAGCGCTTTTCAACCAACACCTTTCCCTCCTGGGATCTGTCGCACCCGTTCCGCATGATCGCTCACAATGGCGAAATCAACACCATGCGCGGCAATGTTAATTGGATGCGCGCGCGCCGCCATTCCATGGCCTCGGAGCTGTTTGGCGAGGATCTGGAAAAAATCTGGCCACTGATCCCTGAAAACCAGTCAGACTCGGCGTGTTTTGATAATGCCCTTGAGCTGCTGGTCGCGGGTGGCTACTCCATGGCGCAAGCCATGACGATGCTAATACCCGAAGCCTGGGCCGGTAATCCGCAAATGAATGCAAAGCGCCGCGCCTTTTATGAATACCACGCCGCGCTGATGGAACCCTGGGACGGCCCGGCCGCCGTCGCCTTCACCGATGGCCGTCAGATTGGTGCAACGCTCGACCGCAACGGTTTGCGGCCGGCCCGCTACCTGATTACCTGCGATGATCTGGTCGTCATGGCCTCGGAAATGGGCGTACTGCCGATACCGGACAACAAGATCGTCAAGAAATGGCGCCTGCAGCCGGGCAAGATGTTCCTGATTGATTTGCAGCAGGGCCGGATTATCGATGATGACGAGTTAAAGAACCAGTTGGCTAGCCGTCAGCCCTATCAGCAATGGCTGGACAAATCCCAGATCCATCTAAAAAACCTGCCCGCTAACGCCAATGGCACTGCAGTCGACCTGGACAGCTTGCTGGATCGTCAGCAGGCATTTGGCTGCACCCAGGAAGATATCAAATTGCTGATGGTACCGATGGCCATTGCCGGTCAGGAAGCGATTGGCTCGATGGGCGCCGATAACCCACTGGCGGTGTTATCCACGAAACCCAAACCGCTGGCGAATTATTTTAAACAAAACTTTGCCCAGGTGACAAACCCACCGATCGATCCGATCCGCGAAGAACTGGTCATGAGCCTGGTGTCATTGATTGGCCCGCGGCCGAACCTGCTGGAATTAGAATCCAGCGGCGAGCATATGCGCCTGGAAGTCACACAGCCAATACTGACCAATAAAGATCTAGAACGAATCCGCAACATCGAAGCGGCAACCAAAGGTGCATTCCGTACCCAAACACTAGAGATCTGTTACCCCGCCGATCAGGGCGCAGCAGGTATGGAAGCCGCCTTGCACTCCGTTTGTGAACAAGCAGAAAAGGCAGTTCACGACGGCTACAATATTCTGATTCTTTCTGACCGGCCGGTTGCGTCACAACAAATCCCGATTCCGGCCTTGCTAGCCACCTCGGCGGTTCACCATCATTTGGTACGCGCCGGTCTGCGAACCGAATCCGGCCTGGTGATCGAAACCGGAGCTGCGCGTGAAGTCCACCACTTCGCCACCCTGGCCAGTTACGGCGCAGAAGCAATTAACCCCTACCTGGCGTTTGAAACGCTGGTGTCGATCAAGCACAGCCTGCCTGAAAAACTCGACGACATCGAAATCAACAAGCGCTATATCAAGGCCATCGGCAAAGGCTTGCTGAAAGTCATGTCGAAAATGGGTATCTCGACTTACCAGTCCTACTGCGGTGCGCAAATTTTTGATGCCATTGGATTGAAAACCGATTTCATCGATAAATACTTCACCGGCACCGCCAGCATGATCGAAGGCATTGGCCTGAATGAAGTGGCCGAAGAAGCAGTGCGCTGGCACAACAATGCATACGGGAATAACCCCATCTACAGGAATGCACTGGATGTGGGCGGCGACTATGCTTACCGGGTTCGCGGCGAAGACCATATGTGGACATCGGATACTATTTCTAAACTGCAACACGCCACACGCGCTAATGATGCCGGCACCTTTGCCGAATTTTCGCAACTGGTCAATGAACAGAGCGAACGCCTGATGAATCTGCGCGGTCTGTTTGAATTCAAGTTTGTAGATAAAGCGCTACCGATTGAAGAAGTTGAACCCGCCACGGAGATTATCAAGCGCTTTGCGACCGGCGCTATGTCGTTCGGTTCGATTTCCTGGGAAGCGCATACGACACTGGCCATTGCCATGAACCGCATCGGCGGTAAATCCAATACCGGTGAAGGCGGTGAGCTCGTCGAACGCTTCAAGCCACTGGAAAACGGTGACAGCATGCGCTCGGCGATCAAACAGGTCGCTTCGGGCCGGTTCGGTGTCACCACCGAATACCTGGTGAACTCCGACGATATCCAGATCAAAATAGCACAGGGTGCCAAGCCCGGTGAAGGCGGTCAGCTACCCGGCTACAAGGTCGATGCCACCATCGCCAAGGTGCGCCATTCAACACCGGGCGTTGGTCTGATTTCACCGCCACCGCATCATGACATTTATTCGATCGAAGACCTGGCTCAACTGATTCACGACCTGAAAAACGTTAACCCGAAAGCACGCATCAGCGTCAAGCTGGTTTCCGAAGTGGGTGTCGGTACGGTTGCGGCCGGTGTTTCCAAGGCGCACGCCGATCACGTGACCATTGCCGGTTACGATGGTGGTACCGGTGCTTCGCCACTGACTTCAATCAAGCACGCCGGTTCCCCCTGGGAAATCGGTCTGTCCGAAACGCACCAGACCCTGGTGTTGAACAAACTGCGTGGGCGTATTGCCGTGCAGGTCGATGGTGGTTTACGTACCGGGCGTGATGTCGTCATTGGTGCGCTGCTGGGTGCCGACGAATTCGGTTTTGCCACCGCGCCGTTGATTGTTGAAGGCTGCATCATGATGCGCAAGTGCCACCTGAATACCTGCCCGGT
>CAYPEL010000026.1:0-12639 GCA_964409635.1 uncultured Gammaproteobacteria bacterium
GCGGCTGGTTGCGGCGTTGGTAGATGAAAAAGCTGATCCCAGCGAGGTAACAGGCTGATGCTGGTTTATCTCGCCGATTATATTAGCCAGTATCATAGTGGCTTTAATGTTTTTCAGTATCTCACACTGCGCGCCATCCTCGGTGTGCTGACAGCGCTGTTGATTTCATTTTTGGTGGGTCCGGCGATGATTCGCAAACTCAGTCATCACCAGATTGGCCAGCATGTACGTGACGATGGGCCGGAGTCTCATTTCAGCAAGGCAGGTACGCCGACGATGGGCGGTGCGTTGATCCTGGTGGCTATTGGTGTTGCTACGTTACTGTGGGCGGATCTGCAAAACCGGTATGTTTGGATAATGTTGCTGGTTACCTTGGCTTTCGGTGTCATCGGCTGGGTTGATGATTATAAAAAACTTATCTCCGGTAATAGCAAAGGACTGTCTGCACGCGCCAAGTATTTCTGGCAGTCACTGGCGGCAATTATTACTGGGGTAGTGCTTTTTGTTACGGCGCAGTCTCCGGCTGAAACTGAATTGATTGTGCCCTTTTTTAAGGAGGTCGCAATCAGTCTTGGCTGGTGGTACGTGGCGCTGGTTTATTTTGTCGTCGTGGGTTCCAGTAATGCGGTCAATCTTACGGATGGCTTAGATGGCCTGGCGATTCTCCCGACCGTAATGATTGCCGGTGCATTAGCGGTGTTCGCTTATGTCACCAGCAACACCAATTTTTCAAATTATCTCAGTATTCCTTATATCCGTGACGCCAGCGAGGTGGTGGTGTTTTGCGGGGCTATGGTTGGCGCCGGGCTTGGGTTTCTCTGGTTCAACGCCTACCCGGCGCAGGTATTTATGGGTGATGTCGGTGCGCTTGCGCTGGGGGCTGCGCTCGGTATTAGCGCCATTCTGGTACGGCAGGAGTTGGTATTTTTTCTAATGGCAGGCGTGTTTGTCATGGAAACGGTTTCGGTGATTTTACAGGTAGCGTCTTTTAAATTGACCGGCAGGCGGATTTTCCGCATGGCGCCGTTGCATCACCATTTTGAACTCAAGGGATGGCCGGAGCCGCGGGTAATTGTGCGGTTTTGGATTATTACGGTCATTTTGGTGCTGGTTGGTTTGGCGACTTTGAAAATTCGTTAGAGGAAGGTAGTTGGAACAGATAGATGCGATTGTTGTTGATGGCCCGTACGCCCGTAGCCTGGCATCCTTGCCGCGGGCCCGCTGTGAATACATCCCTGTACGCTCAATGGCAGCATCCCTGCTGCCAATGGCCCGCGGCAAGGATGCCAGGCTACGGAAGTACTCGTGGGTGACGGCGTAACTTTTTTGGTAGATGAATCAATGCTTGCGGTATCGGATAGGGTAATGGAAACAGTTAAACAGCAGCCAAGAACGCTCATTGTCGGGCTTGGCAAGACGGGTCTGTCTTGTGCGCGTTTTCTTGCGCATGCTGGTGTGGAAGTGGCCGTTACCGACAGCCGTGAGCAACCACCCTGTGGCGAGCAATTATTGCTGGAGTCGCCGGATGTACCGGTATTTTTTGGTGGCTTCGATGCCGCAGTATTCGAGCGTGCGGAACGCATTGTAGTGAGTCCCGGGGTATCGATAAACATCCCCTTGCTTGCCGAGGCGCAAGTGCGTGGTGTTGAAATCATAGGTGACATCGAACTGTTTGCCAGGTCTATTCAGGCGCCGGTAATAGCGATTACAGGGTCGAACGGTAAAAGCACTGTGACCACGCTAGTGGCAGCGATGGCACGCCGCGCCGGGCTTGAGGTTCGGGCCGGTGGCAATCTTGGTACGCCAGCGCTGGAGTTGATTGAAGAATATGAGCCGGATCTATACGTGCTAGAGCTTTCCAGTTTTCAACTGGAAACAGTGTATAGCCTGCAACCGCAAGCAGCGGTTGTGCTCAATGTGAGTCCGGATCACATGGATCGTTATTCGAGTCTTGAGCAGTATGCAAAAACCAAGCAGTCTATCTACAAGCGGGCGCATAAGCTGATTATCAATCGTGACGATAAACTGACCGTAGCCGATAGCGAAAACTATGCTGACAAAAATACTTTTGGTATTGCCTCACCTTCTGCACATGGGTTTTCAATTGAGGATTCGGAAGGTAATAGCTGGTTGACACAGGGTGGTAAGCGTTTACTGCCAGCCGATAAGATCAGAATGGCGGGGCGCCATAACATCAGTAATGCGTTAGCGGCTTTGGCGCTTGGTGACGCTGCCGGTATTCCTATGCCCGCTATGTTACAAACCTTGCAGGAATTTCAGGGCCTGCCGCACCGGATGCAATGGGTCGCTGAATCCAAAGGCGTGCGTTGGTACAACGATTCTAAAGCTACCAATATTGGTGCTGCACTAGCGGCGATTCGTGGTATTCCGGGGCCATTGGTCTTGATCGCCGGGGGGCAGGGCAAAGCAGCGGATTTCTCGGAGCTTGCCGCAGGACTGAATAATGAATTACGCGCCGCTGTTTTAATAGGTGAAGACGCAGCCTTGCTCGCCAGCGCGTTGCAACAAAAAACCCGCTGTGTCTTTGCAAAAAATATGCGTGACGCGGTCGCACAGGCAGAGTCTTTGGCGCAAGCGGGTGACGCGGTTTTGTTGGCGCCGGCCTGTGCCAGTTTTGATATGTTTAAAGATTTTGCAGAACGCGGTGATGTATTTGTGGCGGCTGTGAACAGCCAGGTGTCCCAATGAGCCTGGCGATGTTATTGCCAGGAGTTGCGACCCGGCGTGGTTGGCGCCACGCCCGTTTTGATAACGCTTTATTGATCTCTGTCGGCGCTTTGCTGTGTATCGGTCTGGTCATGGTGGCTTCTTCGTCGATGCCGACGGCCGACCGTTTTGGCCTGGGCGGTTTTTACTATACGTTCCGGCAGGCCATCTATATGGTGCTTGGGATTGGTGTGGGTCTGGTGGTGCTGCGTATCCCGGTCGCATGGTGGGAGCGTGGCGGTTTCGCTTGTTTAATACTGGCGCTTGTTTTACTTGCGTTGGTGTTAGTGCCAGGCATTGGTAAGACCGTCAACGGCAGTACCCGCTGGATAGATCTGGGTGTGTTCCGTTTGCAAGTATCAGAAGCGGCCAAGTTTTTGTTGATTATTTACCTTGCAGGCTATCTTGTGCGGCACCGGGAGCAGATTGAACAGACCACCATTGCGTTTCTTAAACCGATGTTGTTGATGTCGATTGCGGCTTTACTGTTACTGCTTGAGCCTGACTTTGGCGCTACCGTAGTTTTGCTGCTGACCAGCCTGGTGATGATGTTTATGGCCGGTGTCAGGCTTTGGAAATTTGCTGTCTTGTTGTTAATCGCGGTGTTTGCTTTTGTAATACTCACGATTACATCCCCCTATCGTTTACAGCGCTTGACAACTTTTCTAAATCCCTGGTCTGATCCTTTCGACAGCGGTTTTCAGTTGACGCAATCTTTAATTGCTATCGGCCGTGGAGACTGGCTCGGTGTCGGTCTTGGTGCCAGTATCCAGAAACTGTTTTACTTACCGGAAGCACACACAGATTTTGTTTTTGCGGTACTGGCCGAAGAGGTGGGCCTGATCGGCGTCACGCTGGTGCTGGGCCTGTATGCTTTTGTGGTCTGGCGCAGCTACCGGATTGCAGCAACTGCACGGCAAAACGGCAATCCCTTCGCCAGTTACCTGGCTTATGGCATAGGCACCTGGATAGCGTTACAAACACTGATTAATATCGGTGTGAATACCGGTTTGCTACCAACCAAGGGATTGACCTTGCCGCTGTTGAGCTATGGCGGTAGCAGTATGTTGTCTATGTGTGCGGCAATTGCCCTGCTGCTGCGCATTGATTATGAAACTCGATGTACCACAGAAGGATTGACAGCAACCGGATCTGAAACGGCCAAGCGACGGCGGGGGCAACGATGAGTCATTCGCAGCGCCCGGTTTTAATCATGGCGGGTGGCACCGGTGGACATGTATTTCCGGCACTGGCGGTTGCTGAACAGTTAATGGCCAGCGGTACGGCTGTCGCCTGGCTGGGAACTCGAAATGGTCTGGAAGCGCGCGTTGTGCCGCCAACCGGCATTCCGGTTTACTGGATCAAGGTGAGTGGTTTACGCGGCAAAGGGGTGCAACGTCTGTTGTTAGCGCCCTTTATGTTGATCTGGGCACTGTTGCAGGCCCTGTGGCTAATGCTGCGGCTGCGTCCACTGGCGGTGCTCGGCATGGGTGGGTTTGTCACCGGGCCTGGAGGCTTTATGGCCTGGCTGTTGCGCCGCCCCTTGTTGATTCATGAACAGAACTCTGTGGCAGGTCTTACTAACCGCTTGCTTGCTCCGCTTGCGAAGTCAGTTATGGAAGCTTTTCCTGGGAGTCTGAAAAATGCTACGCATACCGGTAATCCAGTGCGTGCGGCAATACTATCAGCAGTAGAAGACAAATTATTTACCGGCCAACGCAAGCCCCGCTTACTGGTTGTCGGCGGCAGTCTGGGTGCGAGTGTGTTCAACGAAACCGTACCAAAGGTTTTACACAAACTGGGTTCCAGGCGTCCAGAAGTCTGGCATCAGACGGGTTTAAAACACCTGGAGTCCGCCCAGCAGGCATACCAAAATGCGGGTGCAGAGGCGCGTGTCGAGCCTTTTATAGATGACATGGCGGCCGCTTATCAATGGGCGGATCTGGTGTTGTGCCGTGCCGGTGCGATGACGATTGCCGAACTTGCGGTCATGGGCGTGGCGTCTATTTTGGTGCCTTATCCCTACGCGGTTGACGATCACCAGACAGGTAATGCCCGCTATTTATCCAACGCCGGTGCAGCGGTTTTAATGCCCCAATCTGAATTTACCGAACAGCGGTTAGCGGAAGTTTTAGGGTTAATGGACGATCCCGAAAAGTTACAGGACATGAGCCGTAAGGCTAGGCAATTGGCAATTCCGGATGCTGCGCAACGTGTCGCAAACCAATGCCGGCGATGCTCAGAATTGCCTCTGGAGAACGCCGCATGATGGCCGCATTGCGCGTAGTCTCTGATCGGCCGGATGCCATGGGGCGGATACGCCGTACTCACTTTGTCGGTATTGGTGGCGCGGGTATGGGGGGTATCGCTGAAGTCTTGCTGAACCTTGGTTATGAAATAAGTGGCTCGGATTTACGTGAAAATTCAGTCACCCAGCGGTTAAAAGCACAGGGTGCACGTATCTACATAGGGCATGACGCAAACCAGGTGCAAGGCAGTGATGTGGTGGTTGTGTCGAGCGCTGTCAATGAGCAAAATCCGGAAGTCATCGCAGCGCGCGAATTGCGTATTCCGGTGGTGCCGCGCGCGGAGATGCTGGCTGAATTGATGCGTTTCCGGTATGGCATTGCGGTTGCCGGTACGCATGGTAAAACCACGACGACCAGTCTGGTGGCGAGCTTGTTGGCGGAAGACGGACTGGATCCAACCTTTGTAATAGGCGGGCGTTTAAATAGCGCAGACAGTCACGCACGGCTTGGCAGTGGCCGCTATCTGGTTGCTGAAGCCGACGAAAGTGATGCGTCATTTTTACATTTACAACCCATGCTGGCAGTGCTGACTAACGTCGATGCTGATCACCTCTCTACTTATGGAGGCGATTTCCAGCGCTTGCGTCAGACCTTTGTCGAGTTCCTGCACCACTTGCCCTTTTACGGGCTGGCTGTGCTCTGCCTGGACGATGCCGAAATCCGCTCTCTGCTCGGTGACATCACGCGTCCGATACGGACTTACGGCATTGAGTCTGAGGACGCCGACTTACAGGCTATCGATATTCAACAACAGGGTGCGCTGATGCGCTTCACCGTGCAACGCAAACAGGCGAGTCCTTTACCTGTCACCCTCAACATGCCGGGTTATCACAACGTACTCAATGCGCTGGCCGCTATCGCTGTGGCCATGGAGCTGGGTGTCTCCGACAAGGCGATACAGACAGGCCTGGAACAATTCGCGGGCATCAGCCGCCGCTTCCAGATTAATGGGGAAGTTGATTGGCAAAACGGATCGGTGTTGTTAATAGATGACTATGGTCATCACCCGCGTGAAATTGCAGCGGCGCTACAGGCGGCGCGTGCAGGTTGGCCAGAAAAGCGCTTAGTGGTTGCCTTTCAGCCACACCGTTATACCCGGACCCATGATCTGTTCGAAGATTTCAGTCAAGTGTTATCCACGACAGACGTGCTGTTGATAACCGATGTTTACGCGGCGGGAGAAACACCTGTAGCGGGTGCCGATGGGCGTGCGTTGTGCCGTTCCATCCGCAACCGTGGGCTGGTTGAACCGGTTTTTGTGGAAGCGGTTGAAGCCTTGCCGGCTGCGCTGTCGAACGTATTACAGGCTAATGATCTGGTGTTAACACTGGGTGCAGGCAGTATCGGCAATATAGCTAATACGTTGTCAAAAGCGCTACAGGATTGCGGTGATAAAGGCACCCGGACAACGCAATGATGGCAGCAGAATCACAGCCCCTGTTACGCGGTGAACTCAAACACGATGAGCCCATGTCCGGCTATACAAGCTGGCGGGTAGGTGGCCCTGCAGATGTCTGTTACCGGCCTGCTGACCTCGACGATCTGGTGGTCTATCTACAGACGCTAGCACTAGACACGCCTGTGTACTGGATTGGACTCGGCAGTAACTTACTGGTGCGCGATGGCGGTATTCGTGGTGTTGTCATATTGCCTTTTAATCGACTCGATGTGCTGAACCTGATTGCGCCGTCAGTGGTGCTCGCCGGTGCCGGTGTGAGCTGTGCAAAAGTGGCAAAATTTTCTGCGCGCGCGGATCTGCTGGGTGCGGAATTTCTGGCCGGCATACCCGGCACCATGGGCGGTGCGCTGGCAATGAATGCCGGTGCCTTCGGTGGCGAGACCTGGCCGTTAGTGAAGCAGGTGCAGACTATTTCACGCGATGGCGCACTGCACACACGTGAACCTAAGCACTACCAGATTGGTTACCGCACAGTGGATGGCCCGCTTGATGAATGGTTTATCAGTACACAATTGCAGTTACAGGCCGGTGATGGTGAGCAAGCCCAGCAACGCATCAAAACAATACTGGAACAGCGTGGTGCGGCGCAACCGACACAACAACCGAGCTGTGGTTCAGTGTTCAGAAACCCGCAAGGTGACTACGCGGCACGCTTGATTGAAGCCTGCGGGTTAAAAGCAAGCCGTGTCGGTGCGGCACAAGTCTCGCCGAAACACGCTAATTTTATTATCAATACCGGTGGCGCTACGGCGCAGGATATTGAGGCATTGATAAACCAGGTACAGCACGACGTGGAGAAACAAACCGGCGTCCGGTTACACACAGAAGTACGGATTACCGGGGAGGAAAAAACGCATGCCGGGTAGCACAGTCAAGTGCAGCAATCCCGGTCGCTTCGGCAAGGTTGCCGTCTTGATGGGTGGGCATTCGGCGGAGCGGGAAATCTCCTTGCAAAGTGGCCAGGCCGTGCTCGACGCCTTGCAGCTGAGCCGTGTCGATGCGGAGCTGCTTGATCCCGCTTCTCCAGAAGCACTGCAAAACTTAGCGGCACAACACTATGACTGTGTGTTTAATGCCCTGCATGGCTGCGGAGGTGAAGACGGCGTGGTGCAAGGATATTTAGAAATGTTGCAGTTGCCGTATACCGGCAGTGGCGTGCTGGGCTCGGCGCTGTGCATGGACAAACTGCGTGCCAAACAGCTCTGGCAGGGGGTTGGCCTGCCCACGCCGGAATGGGTTTTATTGCAGGTAGAAAGCGATTTGCAATTGGTGAGTGAGCAGCTTGGTTTTCCGGTGATCATCAAACCGGTGCATGAAGGCTCTAGTTTAGGCATGAGTAAGGTCAAGGACAGTCTTGAATTGGAACAGGCTTGGAAAGCGGCAGACCAGTTTGACCATCAGGTTATCGCCGAACGCTGGATCAGCGGGCCGGAATTTACCGCCGGCGTTATCGGCAGGCAGGTATTGCCGTTGATACGCCTGGAAACGCCGCGCGAATTTTACGATTACCAGGCCAAGTACCAGTCTGATACCACACAATATCATTGCCCTTGTGGGCTGGCCGGTGATCATGAGCAGGCGTTGCAAACGCTATCACTACAGGCATTTGATGTGCTGGGTGCCAGTGGCTGGGGGCGGGTGGATTTTATCCTGGATAGCGATGACCAGCCATGGTTAATTGAAGTGAATACGGTGCCGGGTATGACAAATCATAGTTTGGTACCGATGGCGGCGCGTGTTGCTGGAATTGAAATGCCGGAACTCGTTTGGCGCATTCTAGAAACCAGTGAAAGGGCGGAGGTATGTTGATGCCTGGATCATCAGCCGTGCTTAATCGCTTACCGGTGTCACCTACCGAGCCGGTAAATTGGTTGCGCTGGGGTGTAACGCTGTCGCTGTTTATTTTAACTGTATCGCTGTTGGCAGGGTTTGTAATCTGGCTAGTCGACCCAAGCCATTCTCCCTTACGCCGCGTTGAGATCGAAGGAGACTTCCGCTATCTGGATAAAGCGCAGTTACAAACCACGCTTGCTCCGTTGCTTGAAAATGGTTTTTTCAAAATAAATGTCGCCGCAGTTCAAACCCAAGCCAGGGCTTTACCCTGGGTTAGTAAAGCATCCGTTCGCCGCGTTTGGCCGGATCGTTTGCAGATCTATATTGTTGAGCAACAGCCCTTCGCGTTGTGGGGTGAACAGGCCTTACTGAATCCACTGGGCGAAGTGTTTACACCCGTAAAGCCGCCAGCGGGTATGACACTGCCACAACTCAGTGGGCCACAAGGCCATGCGGATATTGTGTTGGCTAACTATCAACACATGAGCGACATGGTGAAAGGGCTGGGTCTGACGATTGATGAGTTACACCAGGATACGCGGCGTGCCTGGCGCTTAACGCTGAGTAGCGGGATGGCGGTCGAGTTGGGCAGGACTGATCCGGCCAAGCGGCTGGCGCGATTTATTAATGTTTACCCCGCAATCCTGGCGGCAACGGCGACCGCCGTAATTGAACTGGTGGATTTGCGCTACAGCAACGGGTTTGCCGTGCGCTGGTCGCAGCTTGCCGACAAAGATAAGACTGGTTGAGGGTTATGCCGAAAAAATCTGAAAAAAATATGATCGTAGGTCTGGATATCGGGACATCCAAAATCGTGGCGATAGTTGGAGAGATTTCAACCGAGGGTGAAATCGAAATTATCGGTATTGGGTCACATCCCTCCAAGGGACTTAAGAAAGGTGTGGTCGTCAACATTGAGTCTACGGTTCATTCCATACAACGGGCAATCGAAGAAGCCGAGTTAATGGCCGGTTGCCAGATACATTCGGTCTATGCAGGCATCGCGGGCAGCCACATTCGCAGTCTGAATTCGCATGGGATAGTCGCTATCCGTGACAAGGAAGTGACGGCGGGCGATGTGGAACGGGTGATTGATGCAGCGCGAGCTGTAGCAATTCCAGCGGATCAAAAAATCCTGCATATCTTGCCGCAGGAATTTGTTATTGATGACCAGGATGGCATCCGCGAACCCGTCGGTATGTGCGGTGTGCGCATGGAAGCCAAAGTGCATATGGTGACCGGCGCCGTCAGTGCCGCCCAGAATATTATTAAATGTGTGCGCCGCTGCGGTCTGGAAGTCGACGATATTATTCTGGAACAGCTCGCGTCGAGTTACTCGGTATTGACCGAAGACGAAAAGGATCTCGGTATTTGTCTGGTCGACATCGGTGGTGGTACGACCGACATCGCCGTATTTACTGAAGGTTCTATCCGCCACACGGCGGTGATTCCTATCGCGGGTGATCAGGTGACCAATGACATCGCGGTTGCCTTGCGTACGCCAACGCAAAATGCCGAAGAAATAAAAATCAAATATGCCTGCGCGCTGACCCAGCTCGCAGCCAGTGACGAAACAATTGAAGTGCCAAGCGTGGGTGATCGCCCTGCTCGCCGTTTGGCGCGTCAAACATTGGCAGAAGTTGTCGAGCCGCGGTACGAAGAACTGCTGACATTGATACAGGCCGAGTTACGCCGCAGCGGTTTTGAGGATTTGATCGCCGCCGGTGTGGTGTTGACCGGAGGCAGCGCCAAGATTGAAGGGCTGGTTGAGTTGGCGGAAGAAATATTTCACATGCCGGTACGCCTAGGTGTACCGCAGGGTGTTATGGGGCTGGTGGACGTCGTGCGTAATCCTATTTACGCCACCGGTGTGGGTTTGTTGTTGTTCGGATACAAGAACCGCGCTTATCGGTCTATGAACGCGGGACTTGGTGGTATCAAGAGTATCTGGGATCGGATGAAAAGCTGGTTTCAGGGTAATTTTTAATGTTGTTTGTTGTTTTATTTTATTACGAGGAGAAGTCACATGTTTGAGCTTATGGATTCTTACAGTCAAAGCGCTATTATTAAAGTCATTGGTGTCGGTGGCGGCGGTGGTAATGCCGTGCAACACATGGTTGAAGCGGATATAGAAGGTGTCGATTTTATTTGCGCAAATACGGATGCGCAGGCACTCGATAGCATGAACGCGCGGACAACCCTGCAGCTGGGTGGCAGTATCACCAAGGGGTTAGGCGCTGGTGCTAATCCTGATATCGGCCGGCAGGCGGCAATGGATGACCGCGAAAGAATACAGGAAGTAATAGAAGGTTCGGATATGTTGTTTATAACCGCTGGCATGGGAGGCGGTACCGGAACGGGTGCTGCACCGGTGGTAGCCCAGGTTGCCAAGGAAATGGGTATTTTGACGGTTGCGGTGGTAACCCGACCATTCCCTTTTGAGGGCACCAAGCGGCAAGAAGTAGCGGCGAACGGTCTCAACGAACTCGGTCAGTATGTCGACTCATTAATTACTATCCCAAATGAAAAACTGTTGTCTGTGCTGGGCAAAGATGTGAGTCTGTTGAATGCCTTTAAGTCGGCCAACAATGTTTTGTTAGGCGCTGTGCAGGGTATTGCTGAATTAATTACCCGTCCGGGTTTAATCAACGTTGACTTTGCAGACGTGCGCACAGTGATGTCAGAAATGGGCATGGCAATGATGGGTTCTGGATCTTCATCCGGTGACGAACGTGCCCGTGAAGCCGCTGAAGCGGCAATCAATAGTCCCTTGCTAGAAGATGTTGACTTGATGGGTGCGCACGGAATATTGGTTAACGTCACCGCTGGGTTGGATATGTCGATTGGTGAATTCGAAGAAGTGGGTAACACAGTCAAGGAATTTGCTTCGAATGACGCCACGGTTGTTGTCGGTACCGTTATCGACCCGGATATGCACGATGAATTGCGGGTAACGGTGGTCGCGACGGGTTTAGGCAGAGAGGGTTATGGCGGCAAAGAAAAGCCTGTTAAGTTGGTGAAGCGAAACCGCAGTGGAGAAGTGGATTATGGTGAGTTGGATCGGCCAACGGTGATTCGCAAACGGGTTGCAGGTGAACCTGCACCTACTGCAGCGGAAAGTGATCTGGATTACCTGGATATTCCGGCGTTTTTACGCCGTCAGGCGGATTAACCGATTAGGTAGGTATATACAAGGGTGGGTGGAACCCACCATTACTTGTAGATTCGGTGGGGTTTCCCCCCACCTACATATGGCTAACTAGCCGGGTTTATGTCTGCAGGGATACCTGCCCGAAGTAAACCCGGCTCGTGGATGTCCAGGAATTACGCCTATCAGGGCTGGCCGGTGTGTTAGTATTGCCCGCCGGTCTGAGGTTCTGACGGGATACCGCTATGATCAATCAACACACACTGAAAAATACTGTCGGCGCCAAAGGGGTAGGCTTGCATTCCGGTAGCCAGGTTTGCCTTACCCTGTTGCCTGCACCACCGGATACCGGCATTGTCTTCCGGCGTACAGATTTGCGGCCCGCTGTCGAAATCAAGGCCAGCTGTGAAAATGTGGGGGATACGCAATTGTCCACGACCTTGCATTCTGGTGACGTGCGCATCTCCACCGTTGAGCACTTGCTGTCCGCCTTGTCGGGACTGGGTGTCGATAATGCCTATGTTGAGTTGAATGCTGACGAAGTACCGATCATGGATGGCAGCGCTGGCCCGTTTGTTTTTCTAATTCAATCGGCTGGCATTGTTGAGCAAAAAACCGCCAAGCAATTTATCCGGATTAAACAAACAATCAAAGTCACCGAAGCCGATAAATGGGCAAGTTTTACGCCCTATGATGGTTTCAAAGTGGGCTTCACAATAGATTTTCAGCACCCGATGTTTAAGGGAAAAACCCAGACATCGGTCATTGATTTCGCGACCACCTCGTTCGAAAAAGAAGTCAGCCGCGCCAGAACCTTTGGTTTTATGAGTGATGTGGAGCAGTTGCGGGCGCGCCATTTAGCGCTGGGTGGCAGTCTGCAGAATGCTGTAGTTCTGGACGAAGAGCAGGTTATCAATGAAGACGGGTTGCGTTACGAAGATGAATTCGTCAAACATAAAGTGCTTGATGCAATTGGCGATATATATTTGCTGGGACACAGCCTGATCGGTGAATTTACGGGCTATAAATCGGGCCATGCGCTCAATAACTGCTTGCTAAAAACCCTCCTCAGTCAGCCCGATGCCTGGGAAATCGTGACCTATGGGGATTCTGCGGCTACTGAACAGCCCCTCTACTCAACCCCCATGGGCGTGGTATCCTAG
>CAYPEL010000026.1:12739-23721 GCA_964409635.1 uncultured Gammaproteobacteria bacterium
CTAGTACCTTGACCGCCATTTTGGGCTGAATCACTTAAACTTTGCGCGCATGCGCCGCTATCCTGGCTAGAGCTGTACTCAAGCCAGGATGCTTAATGTCAGCTGCAATTTGCTCAAGTAACGCGCCAGTTGTGGTCGATATGGAAGCTCTGTTACCTCGTATAGTGCGAGGTGTGATGCAGGGAGGTTGAACTTTTATCTTAATTTTTAAAGGTTTGCCAACTGTTTCCTGTCCCAAGTGGATGCTGAGCTGAGGCGCGAGGTAACGCAAGCGAGTGGCCCAGACCGGACTGCTGGCACCCAGGATTAGTGTATTGTCACGGAGATTGACGACCTGACACTGTTCACACAGTGGCTCAGGGAGCTGGTTTTTTAGCCGGCGTTGCAGCCTGGATAGTATTTGGGCATGAGTAAACATCGGTGTGCTATAGCACGCCTGGATTAAACGGGACGCAGACTGCATTGTTTTTAATCGCATCGGGCTGGTGATGTAATATGCCACAAACTGTTTAAAGAGCTTATATGAAATTTCTTTTACGCACAACAAGTTATGGTGAATCTGAGGGTGCTCAGCAGAACCATCCAGAAAATTTCCTGCCATTCTCCATCCTGGTCGCCGCCGTCTTGGCGACGGCCGTCTATATTGGTTATCGTCTGGGCGGCTCAGAACTATCTGCGCCGGTAGAACATGCAGCGATAGCCGATATGCAGGCTAAAATTGCCGGCCAGACGGACGAAATTTCCCAGCTTAGGGAAAATTCTCAGACCCATCTCGATGCACTCGCGGTGCGCCTTGGGCAGCTGCAGTCGGAAATGCTACGTATCGAAGCCCTCGGGCAACGCCTGGCGGCGATGGCTAAGCTTGATAAGGCCGAATTTGATTTTGAGAAGATCCCTGCTCAAGGTGGTCCTGCGGAAGCCGGTGAATCGCTGCAATTTGCCCAACCGGATTTACAGCAGGCCCTCGAAGAAATGGATTTACAGTTGGAAAACCGCGCCCGGCAGCTGGAAGTGCTTGAGCGTTTGGTTATGAACAAAGAGTTGAAACAACAGCTTTCCCCCACAGGGCGACCTATTACCAAGGGCTGGACATCTTCCTACTATGGTAAGCGCACAGACCCGTTTAACGGCCGCCGTGTGATGCATCGCGGCATGGATTTTGCCGGTAAAAATGGTGCCGACATCAATGCTACCGCCGCCGGTGTCGTGAGCTGGGCTGGCAAGCGGTATGGTTATGGTAATCTGGTGGAAATTAACCATGGCAGCGGTTATTTAACCCGCTATGGACACTGCAAAAAGATCCTGGTAAAAGTCGGTGACAAGGTCGAACCCGGCCAGAAAATTGCCCTGATGGGGTCGACCGGCCGCTCAACCGGCCCACATGTCCACTACGAAGTCCTCAAAAACGGCCGCCAAATCAATCCCAGCAAATTCATCCAGGCCAGCCGCTGATTTAATTGGTGTCAGAGCACAGTTTCTTCTAATATTCAATCGAATATTAGAAGAAACTGTGCTCTGACACCAATTAAATTCAAGCCTTGAAAACGCGCATGCAGTCCCCACTTACTGTATGATTTCCCCTTTAATTTTTCAGCCGTAATCGGAACCTATGGTCAGCTCACTTCTTCGCAAGGTCTTTGGTAGTCGCAACGACCGCATCCTCAAGCGTTTGTCTAAGATTGTTTCACGTATCAATGCGTTGGAAGAAGATCTGGAGGGGCTGAGTGACGATCAACTGCGCCAGAAAACAGAGGAATTCCGCCAGCGCCTGGCCGATGGCACGGAGCTGGATGACCTGATTCCAGAAGCCTTTGCGGTGGTGCGCGAAGCCAGCCGCCGCATACTGGGAATGCGGCATTTCGATGTGCAGTTAATTGGCGGCATGGTGTTGAATGAAGGCAAGATTGCCGAGATGCGTACCGGTGAAGGTAAAACCCTGGTGGCGACTCTATTTTGCTATCTGAATGCACTGCCTGGAAAAGGCGTTCATGTGGTTACCGTCAATGACTACCTGGCCACGCGTGACTCCGACTGGATGGGCCAGATTTATAATTTTCTGGGTCTTACCACCGGCGTTGTAGTTGCAGGCATGTCGCATGAGGAAAAACAGGCAGCCTACAATGCAGATATTACCTACGGCACCAACAACGAGTTTGGCTTCGATTATCTGCGCGATAACATGGCCTTCCGCGCCGAAGATAAGGTGCAGCGGGGATTGAGCGCTGCCGTGGTCGACGAAGTTGACTCTATCCTGATCGATGAAGCCCGTACCCCGTTAATTATCTCCGGTCCAACCGACGATAATTCCGATCTCTATCAGCGTATGAATAAGCTGGTTCCAAAGCTTAGCAAGCAAGAGGAAGAAGATGGCCCGGGCGATTACAGCGTCGATGAAAAGCAGAAGCAAGTCCATATATCCGAAGACGGTCATGAACGCATAGAGGCATTATTAGCTGAAGAGGGTTTGCTGGAGCCAGGGCAGAGTCTTTATGACGCTGCCAATTTAACCCTGATGCACCATTTGAACGCCGCCTTGCGGGCGTTGGCGTTGTACCAAAAAGATGTTGAATACATCGTTAAGGACAATCAGGTTATCATTGTCGATGAATTTACCGGACGCACGATGCCTGGACGGCGCTGGTCCGAAGGTTTGCACCAGGCCGTCGAAGCGAAAGAAGGCGTGCCGATTCAAAATGAAAACCAGACGCTGGCCTCAATTACCTTCCAAAATTATTTCCGTCTGTATAAAAAGCTGTCAGGCATGACCGGTACGGCAGATACCGAAGCCTCCGAGTTTGAGCAAATTTATGGTCTTGAAGTTATCGTTATACCCACGCACCGTGACATGGTGCGGGACGACATGGGCGATCTGGTTTACTTAACCCAGGATGAAAAGTTTAACGCCGTCGTTGAAGATATCCGTGATTGTAAGCAGCGGGGGCAACCGGTGTTGGTCGGCACAACGTCCATCGAAACTTCTGAGCTGTTATCCGACAAGCTCAAGAAACTGGATGTGAAACACCAGGTGTTGAATGCCAAACAGCACGAGCGCGAGGCGCATGTCATTGCCCAGGCAGGCATGCCCGGCACCGTAACGATTGCAACGAACATGGCTGGCCGTGGTACCGACATCGTATTGGGCGGTAACTTTCAAGTTGAGATAGACGCGCTCGATAATCCTGATGAACATTCCAAGGCGCGCATTACCAAAGAGTGGGAGCAGCTTCATCAACAAGTGCTGGATGCGGGTGGCCTGCACATCATCGGTACCGAGCGGCATGAATCGCGGCGTGTTGATAATCAGTTGCGCGGCCGCTCCGGGCGTCAAGGTGACCCCGGCTCCAGCCGTTTTTACTTATCACTCAAAGACAACCTGATGCGCATTTTTGCGTCGGAACGTGTCAGTGGCCTGATGCAAAAACTCGGCATGGAGGAAGGCGAAGCAATAGAACACCCCTGGGTCAGCAAGGCGATACAGAATGCCCAGCGCAAAGTTGAAGGGCATAACTTCAGTATTCGTAAAAATTTGCTCGAATTTGATGATGTTGCCAATGATCAACGTAAAGTGATTTACGATCAACGTAACGAACTCATGCAAACCGACGATGTGTCGGAAACCATCAAAGCGGTGCGTGAAGATGTTATGGACGGGGCCATCAGCCAGTTTATCCCACCCAGTAGCCTGGATGAGCAGTGGGATGTTCCCGGACTGACAGAGGCGTTAGCAACAGACTTTGGTCTGAAGCTGGAAATCCAGCGCTGGCTGGATAGTGACGACAACCTGCACGAAGAAACGCTGCGGGAAAAAATTCAAAATGAAGTTGCAACCGCTTACACAGAAAAGGAACAGCAAGCGGGTGCAGAAGTGATTCGGCATTTTGAAAAGGCAGTTATGTTGCAGGTGCTCGATCAGAGCTGGAAAGAACACCTGGCTGCCATGGATCACTTGCGCCAGGGAATTCATTTACGCGGCTATGCGCAGAAAAATCCCAAGCAGGAATATAAACGCGAATCTTTTGAAATGTTCACTCAGTTGCTGGACCGCTTCAAACATGAAGTGGTGTCCGTCATATTAAAAGTTCAAGTACGGGCAGAATCTGATGTCGCCGCCGTCGAAGAACAGCGCCGCAGTACTGCCCCCATGCAGTATAAGCACGAAGCAGCCAGCGCCATGCAGGACGCAGATGGTGGAGAAGAAGCTAGCGGCGATGAACAGCACGCGCAGCCCTTTGTGCGTACGGGTAAAAAAGTCGGCCGAAATGAGCCATGCCCCTGTGGTTCGGGTAAGAAATACAAGCAGTGTCACGGCAAGTTAACCTAATGGAAAGTTTAATTGGGGTCAGAGTAAAATTATTTATAACATTCAATTGAATGTTATAAATAATTTTACTCTGACCCCAATTAAACTAAATACATGGCCGTTGGCTACTCCAGACTCCCACAACTCCACCCGGTCAATGGCATTCGCCTCGCGTCCACCGCTGCTGGCATCCGTTACACCAGCCGCGACGACCTTCTGTTAATCGAAATAGCGGCAGGCAGCCAGTGCACCGCAGTCTTCACCCAAAATGCTTTTTGCGCCGCACCGGTTCAGGTTGCCAAGCAACACCTATTTGAAAGTACGCCAGCCTACCTGCTTATTAATAGCGGTAACGCAAACGCGGGTACAGGCTCAAAAGGCTTGGAAGCTGCGCAAAAAAGCTGTACAGCAGTGGCGCAACAATTTGATTGTGAGCCAGCCGCCGTATTGCCATTTTCTACAGGGGTGATAGGCGAACAATTACCGGTTGATCGTATAGAACAGGCTATGCCGAACATACCAGCACTGTTATCAGCCGAGGGCTGGCAGTCCGCCGCGCAGGCTATTATGACGACGGACACCGTGGCTAAAGGTGTCACCTTACAAGCGGAGATAGCTGGCCAGAAAGTCACAGTAACCGGTATTACCAAGGGCGCTGGAATGATCCGCCCGGATATGGCAACCCTGCTTGCGTTTATAGCCACCGATGCCCCGGTGGACAAGGCTTTATTGCAATCCAGTCTGCAACAGGCGGCCGATAAATCTTTCAACCGGATTACGGTGGATGGAGACACATCTACCAACGATGCCTGCGTATTAATCGCTACGGGCAAAGCGGCTATGCCAAAGATTGCAGCAGGCAGCACGGAGGCGGTCGCATTCGGTAATTTGATTGTTGAAGCTTGCCAGCACCTTGCTCAGCTGATCATTCGTGATGCAGAAGGCGCGACTAAGTTTGTAACCATCGCTGTTAACGGCGGCCGTGACAGTGCCGAGTGCCTGCAGCTTGCCTACACCATTGCCCACTCACCACTGGTTAAAACCGCGCTATTTGCCAGTGACCCTAACTGGGGGCGTATTCTGGCGGCAGCCGGGCGGGCTGGATTACCGGATCTGTCGATCGACAAGCTGGAAATCTATCTGCATGACGTTTGCATCGTCCGCAACGGGGGTGTTGCAGAAGACTACACGGAACAACGCGGCCAGGCTGTGATGGATAAAGAGGAAATTACAATCCGGGTTGAACTCGGCCGTGGCAGTGCAACAGAGTGTATATGGACCAGCGACCTGTCCCACGAGTATGTCAGTATTAATGCAGATTACCGTTCCTGAGTTTGCATCCAAAAAGTGAATCGCCGAACGCTATCCGCTTGCTTGCCAGTCTTGGCTTTACTTGCCTGCCAGTCAGCTGAACAAACCCCACCAGCAGCGCTGCTGGAAATACAACAGCCTTGTGATGTTGCTATTGAGGGGTGTGTGGCAGGCGATGACAAGCTATACATCACCGTACTGTTTGACCAGGATTTTGCAGCACTGAAACCCTTTAAGTTACGCTTGCAGCTGGAAACGGAGTTACAAATACAAATTGATGAAATCAATCTGATTTTTTCTATGTCAGGAATGCAGATGGGATTGAATAAATATCGATTGATCGGTAGCGGCAATGGCTTATGGATTGGTGACATTACCTTGCCGATTTGCACCAGCGGCCGGTCAGACTGGTTAGCAGATTTTGTAATAAAATCGTCCAACCAGCAATGGAAAGCCCAGATACCTTTTGTACTAGAGAGGGTGTTGTAAAAGTTCCTAGAGCGAATTATTGCGGCAGGAGGTAACGCACGTCTACAAATCTGGATCGTCTGGAAACACCGTTGTTGTCTCATCCGCTATCCGGTTCCTTTCCTCGAACCAGTCACCCAAATCAATCAACTTGCAGCGTTCACAGCAAAAAGGCCGCCATTTATTTTCCGACGTCCAGATAACCCTTTTATTACAGGTCGGGCATGCAACGTGATGTAAGTCAGGTCGAGTCATGGCGCCTTAAATTACGCAACAACCTATTTCAAACGGTACGTTGCGGGTCACCTGGCGCGTGTTGCCGTAAGCATCCGCGTATTGCATAAAGCGAATGGTAAAACGATGCCGCCCACCGCTGATTTCTGCAAAGCTGGGGAGGTTCTTATCGACACTGACGCGTATCAATTGGCAAGGGTGATGAGAATCCATGCTCATCTGATAAAGCCCCTGCTCAGCAACGACGGGTTTTAGCGCGGCGCTTTCCCGGATAAGGCGTAATATCAGCTGGATGGCGCTGGCGATAGATTCAAAATAACTAAGCCAGCCGGACAAATCACGAATACGTTTTTCGGCGGGCCGCTGCAACCAGAAGTGATAGGCCGGCAGGTCAAAGTCACAGGTACCCCCAGGAATAGCACCACGCTGCTGGATACTGCTGAGGAAATCATTTTCTTTCAGACCAGCGGCGATGGACCCCTGGAATTTATGCAGCTGCTCGAAATACTGGTCGAGTTCCCGGGTAATTTCATCGAGCCGCTGGCTGTCGACTTGCGGGTTGCGTTTTAACTGACCCAACGCCGCCCGGTGCCGCTCGAGTTCCTTGATGGTTTCAGTTTTCAGGTCACTGCGCTCGAAAATAGCCAGAATCTCCAACAAGCTGGCCAGGGTATTGCGACTTTCCCATTGGCTGGCGCCACGTAAAGAGTGGGCTGCCTGGGCAAACAGGAACTCAAGCCGCATAAAAGTGCGGGTTCTTTCGTTAAGCGGTTGTTCGTAAATAATTTTATCGGTCACAGGGAATACAGTACGGCTACCAAACCAAGCATTGTCCACCAGTAGACTGCAGCAGGCAAATTAAAAGGGTATCCGAGTAAAGTGTAGTTTGGGTTTATCGAAGGGAAAATGGGAAATGCTGCTATTTTAGACTAGAACGGCATAATGTCTCTACTCGATATTGCAAAAGAAACAATTGCTTATCTAAAGTTTTGGCTTGGCGTAATGGTGATTTCAGATATAAGTTTAGTTGGTTGGCTTCTCACAAATGCCAGCCTGGCTTCAGAGCTTAGAACTTATGGCGCTATAATCGGAATAGGTATTTTTACTGCATCCGCGTATTTTGTGCATAAGCGTATTGAATATATCATCTCAACATTAAAAGAGTTGTAATAATGGAAATTGTATCCACATTAGTATTACTTGTTGTTGTCGGTGTCTTTGCTTTTATTGCATACGATGCGGCACACCAGGATCAATAAATTATTCCGCTAAAGGCAGCAGGGTGCCGTTGTTGGCTTAATTAACGGAAACGGGATCAGAATTACGCCGCAAAATTAAGCCTCCACCCGTGCAGCCAATTCCAAATAAGCCACATGCAACTTATCCAGCGCACGGTAAAAATGCTCCATATTACCGTCATTCATCACCACATCATCCGCTACCGCCAACCGCTCTTCCCGGCTGGCCTGACTCGCTAACACCGCTTCGATTTGGGATTTATTCAAACCATCACGTTCAGCGACCCACTGGTACTGGTTATCTTCCACCGTATCAATAACCAGTATACGATCCAGCGCTACCGGGTAACGGGTTTCCAGTAACAGCGGAATCACAATCAGGCAATAAGGTGTTTTAGCCTGCAAAGCCCGTTCAAGCGCACGGTCACGAATACGAGGATGCAGGATGTCTTCCAGTTGAATCCGTTTAGTAGAATCACTGAAAACCAGCTCACGTACGGTATCGCGTTGCAAGCTGCCATCAGTATCCCGAACCTGATCACCAAATAGTTTAATGATGTCCTGCAATGCAGGCTCACCCGGTTCGACCAGTTCGCGAGCAAGAATGTCGGTATCAATAATCGGCACACCCAGCGCCGCAAAATAATCCGAGGCGGTGGTTTTGCCACTGCCGATACCGCCCGTCAGACCAATCCGCAGCGCTGTCATCTCAGGTGCTCAGCCCTGAAAAACTCATATAGGTGGTGGTTATCTGCTCACCCCAGAGCAAAGCAATCCAGCCCGCCGCCGCCAGATAAGGCCCAAAGGGAATCGGTGTCTGCCGGTCGCGCCCCTGTACCGTGATCAGGATCACACCCACGACAGCACCCACCAGGGAGGACAGTAGAATTACGATCGGCAGCGCCTGCCAACCCAGCCAGGCGCCCAGCAAAGCCAGCAGCTTGAAATCGCCAAAGCCCATGCCTTCCTTACCGGTCACCAGTTTGAAAACCTGGTAGACAAGCCATAACGATAGATAACCGGCAATAGCGCCAATCAGCGCCGCGCGCATATCGGCAAATAAAGGAAACAGGCTCAGAATCAGGCCCAGCCACAGAAACGGCAGGGTGATGGAATCCGGTAACAACTGGTGGTCGAAATCTATCACACTCAAAGCAATCAAGGCCCAGGTTAAAACCAGTGCAGCCAAAGCCTGCCAGCCAAAGCCA
Source organism: uncultured Gammaproteobacteria bacterium (assembly GCA_964409635.1). GTDB lineage: Bacteria > Pseudomonadota > Gammaproteobacteria > DSM-19610 > DSM-19610 > CAYPEL01. The sequence goes on from CAYPEL010000026.1 coordinate 21,499, forward strand.
AAATGCCAGGCAACAACGACAGAGAGCAGGGCGGTGATAAGTTCTATAACCGGATAGCGGATTGAGATCGGCGTTTTGCAGGCGGCACATTGTCCGCGCAACAACAGCCAGCTGATGACTGGAATGTTTTCATAAAAACGAATCTTGTGGCCGCAGCCCGGGCAGGTGGAAACCGGTTTGGCGAGCGATAGCGGCTCAACCTCCGAGTCTGCTTCCTGCTCCAGATAGTCACGGCACTGGCTCTGCCAGTCGCGCTCCATCATTTTAGGCAGGCGCAGAATAACCACGTTCAAAAAGCTGCCCACCATCAAACCCAGTACGAAAACGGTACTGAGAAAAAAAGCCGGGCTGGATTGGAGTAAGTTAACCAGTTCCATGTGGTCAGAGTGTACTCCACGGCCGATTAGCCGTGGAGTAAATTGAATTAAACGACAGCGCCGAGTTTGAAGATCGGCAGGTACATGGCGATGATCAGACCACCGACCAGAACGCCCAATACGGCCATAATTAAGGGTTCGAGCAGACTGCTCAGACCATCAACAGCATCATCCACTTCTGTTTCGTAGAAATCAGCAACTTTACTCAACATGGCATCCAGTGAACCAGACTCTTCACCAATGGCTACCATCTGGTTAACCATATTGGGGAACAGGCCGGTTTGGGTCATCGCCAGGGTCAATTGTTGGCCGGTTGCGACATTGTCGCGCATGTCCATAATGGCTTCTCTATAAACTTCGTTGCCAGCAGCACCGGCAACGGATTCCATCGCTTCAACCAGTGGCACACCGGCAGCAAACATCGTCGACATGGTGCGAGCGTAGCGGGCAATAATAGATTTGGTGATGATTTCACCAACGATTGGGAGTTTAAGTACTAACCGATCCATGCCATGCCGGAATTTGGCTGAACGCAGTTTAGCCTGGCCCAGGCCATAAACGGTGCCACCAACAATAAGGATAGCCATCCACCAGTATTTCTGCATCCATTCTGATATGCCAATGACAAACAGCGTAAAGGCGGGTAAATCAGCGCCAAAACCAGAAAATATTTCCTGAAACTGTGGTACGACAAAAATCAACAGGATAGCGGTAACAATAAAGGCGATGATGACAACTGCAATGGGGTAAAACATGGCTTTCTTGATTTTAGCCTTCATGTTTTCAGTTTTTTCTTTATAGGTTGCAATCTTGTCCAGCAAACCTTCCAGAATACCGGCTTGCTCGCCAGCGTGTACCAGACTGCAGACCAGTTCATCGAAATATAACGGATGCTTGGCCAGTGTATCCGACAAGGTGCTGCCAGATTCAACGTCAGCTTTAATGGTCAGAATCAATTCCTGCATGGACGGATTATCGTGACCACGGCCGATGATTTCAAAGGACTGTACCAGGGGGACACCAGCACCCATCATGGTAGATAACTGGCGCATAAAGATAGCGATATCCTTAGGGACGATTTTTTTCTTCTTGGCGTTGGTCATCAAGGCAGATTTTTTCTTGACCTTGAGCGGTGCAATACCCTGGCGGCGCAGTTCAGCCTTTACAATGGAAGGGTTGTTGGCCCGGGTTTCGCCCTTGAGCTTTTTACCCTTCTTGTCGGTGCCTTCCCAGGCAAAGGTACTTAGTTTGATTGCTGCTGCTTGTGCCATGAGTTAGTCCTTGGTAACGCGGTTAATTTCATCGAGGCTGGTCACGCCGTCTTTCACTTTTTTGAGGCCGGATTCACGCAGGTCGGCGATGCCTTCTTTTTTTGCCTGGTCGGCAATATCCAGGGCGTTGCCATTTTCCATAATGATCCGCCCGATTGCTTCAGAAACTGGCAAGACCTGGTAGATACCGACCCGCCCCTTGTAGCCATCGGCACACTGATCACAGCCGACCGGGCTGTAGAGTTTCAGATCTTTGAGGTCTTCTTCAGTGAAGCCTTCTTCAATCAGGGCCTTTTTAGGTATATCGGCCGGTTGCTTGCAGGTATTACATAAACGTCTGGCCAGACGCTGGGCAATGATCAAATTTACAGAAGAGGCGATGTTGTAAGGCGGTATACCCATATTCGCCAAACGGGTCAGGGTCTGGGGCGCATCGTTAGTATGCAAGGTAGACATCACCATATGACCGGTCTGTGCGGCCTTGATGGCAATTTCGGCGGTTTCCAGGTCACGAATCTCGCCGACCATGATGATGTCCGGATCCTGGCGCAGAAACGCCTTGAGCGCCGCGGCAA
>CAYPEL010000027.1:0-23624 GCA_964409635.1 uncultured Gammaproteobacteria bacterium
GGCTACTGCCTTTAAAGCATCATTAATCTGCTTCTGGAGTTTGGATAGTATTTCATTTTTCCGGATATTCAAGTCTTCCTGAAACTCATCGTTAAGACGCTTGAATGCACGCCGTTTAGTGATGATTTTACGTTCCAGTTTTTTACCTTCATCCTCACTCATGACGGCACCGTCGCGGCTCAGCTTTTCTTCCAATGATCGAATCTCCTTTTTAAAGGCGAGCAGTTCCTTATCGCGCGCGCCGAAATCTGATTCGATTTTTTTCTGTGCCGCCTTGGCCATCGGGGCTTCAGTCATGAGCTTGATCGTGTTTACCACACCAATCCTGAGTTCCGCCATCGCGCTCCGTGCGATAAACACTAACATCACAGCCAAAATTAATTGTTTAGTAAATAGTTTCAATGTTCTCTCCTTACGCTATAAATTTAGCTACTTAACAAGCCGAGTGTACTGTAACGTATTAAATGCACATTTAGACGAGATAAATTTGAACGGAGCATTAAGTGGCTTATCTCGCCCTACGGGAAGCCATTCAAGCCGCGATTGCCGCGTTGCAGACCTTGAAAAGGGGCTTGCCCTTGCCTGCGGCCTGCGCCTTGCACTCGCAGCTTGAATGGCTTTCTAAATGCACATTTAATACGTTACAGTACACTAGTACTTTCACAGGCTTGGAGTCCAGTCATGAATTAAAGTTTCACCAAGCCAGTCTAGTTACTCTGCAGGGTGAAATGACTGATTTTATCTGCCAGGCACCCGGTTTAAATTAACTTATTTAAAACGACGCGCCAAGTGTAAACTGGAATGCCTGCGTATCATCGCCTTGTTTATCACTAACAGTCTTGGCCAGGCTGACGGCCAATGGGCCAACGGGCGACAACCATGTGGCGGAGATACCGATCGAAGACCGGAGGTCATCGACACTAAAATTCCTGATGCCTGAATATACATTGCCTATATCAAAAAATGTGCTCAATCTGAAGGTATTGGATTTTTCGACAAACGGTGGCGGAAACAGTATTTCCAGGTTGCCAACTGTCCGGAAGCTTCCGCCCAATGGATCATTCTGGTTATCCCGGGGCCCTAATGTGTTATCTTCAAAGCCACGGACTGATCTAACCCCGCCAGCGAAGTAGTTTTCAAAGAAAGGCAGCTCATCAAAATCTCCGTAGCCATCGCCATAGCTGATCTCGGCGTTCATCGACAAGACAAACCTGCTTGTCAAGGGTGTGAAATACAACTCGCGAAGATTAAATTTATAGAACTCCAGTTCTGAGCCAGGGATCTTGCTCTCAGCGCTGATGCGGAACAAACCACCTTTCGATGGAAATACCCGCCGGTTACGGGTGTCGTGCGAGAGGCTTGCCGTTAAACCAAGACTGGTAAACTTTTTGCCGAATTCGTTGCTAAAAGCCTGGATTTCGTTGGAAGGGAAATTGGCCAGCTGAAGCTTTAGATGCTCCGCATCAATGCCAAAATTTAAAGTGTCAAATTCGTTAATCGGAAACCCATAATTGAGATTACCACCGATAACATCAGTCGTATAATCAGTGATGTTGGCTTCATCCGCATCGGTCGACCGCGAGAACAATCCAAAACTGCGGCTCACGCCATTAACCGTGTAGTATGGGTTAGTATAAGAAAAACTATAGACCCGGTTAATCGAGCTATTATTCACAGCCATGCTGACGTGCTTACCTGAACCAAGAAAGTTTCGCTGGGAAATGCTGGCATTCAGAATCAGACCGGATGTTTGTGAAAAACCTACGCCTAGCGAGATGCTGCCGGACGGTTGTTCAGTTACAGAGTAATTTACATCGACCTGGTCAGCCGCACCGGGTACCGCGGGTGTTTCAACATTGACTTCTTCAAAATAGCCCAGCCGTTGCAAGCGGGTTCGCGAACGTTCGACTTTCTTGCCGGAGTACCAGCCGCCCTCCATCTGCCGCATTTCCTGACGCAAAACTTCATCCCGGGTTTTTACATTACCGGCGTAATTAATTCGCCTTACATAAACTCTTTTACCCGGGTCTATAAAGAATGTCAGTTTGACTTCTTTCTTTTCTTCATCAATTTCAGGGATAGTATTGACATTCGCAAAGGCAAAGCCGGTATCTCCTAGCTGGTTGCTGATCCGTTCCACAGTGCCAGTCGCCTTTTTTCTGGAAAATACATCCCCGGCATCGATTAGGAAATTGGGGAATAATTCCTCGGCGGGTACCACAAATTCACCAGCCATTAGCACTTCACTGACTTTGTACTGATCGCCTTCTACAACATTAATGGTGATATAGATATCTTTCTTATCGGGCGAAATAGAAACTTGAGTGGAATCAACATTAAACTTGATGTACCCCCTGTCCTGATAGTAGGAAGAAAGCTCTTCAAGATCTGCCGCCAGTTTCTGCTTGGAATATTGATCAGTTTTTGTATAGAAAGACCAAAAACCGGGAGTACTTAGTTTAAACTGCTTTAGCAGCTGTTCATCTGCAAAGATTTTATTGCCGACAAGGTTGATTTGACGGATCTTTGCGACCACACCTTCCGAAACATCAATCAGGATTGCAACCCGGTTACGTTCCAGTGGTGTTACGGTTGTCTCAATTTTGACACCGTATTTACCGCGGCTGAAATACTGCCTTTGCAGCTCCTGTTCTACACGCTCTAGCAAAGAACGATTGAAAACGCTGCCTTCAGAAAAGCCGATATCCTTGAGTGATTCCAGCAAGGGATCAGAATCTATATCATCGTTGCCCTTGAGTTCAATACTGCTGATAGCCGGTCTTTCCTCCACCGCTATAACCAGGATATTACCGTCCCGGCCTAGCTGGATATTGCGGAAATACCCCGATTTAAACAACGCGCGGATAGCTTGTTCTGACATCGCTTCATCGAAGCTGTCACCCGTGCGTGCTGGGAAATAATTAAACACGGTACCGGCTGATATCCGCTGTAAGCCCTCAACACGAATATCCTCAATCTCAAAGGCATCGAAGGCATAAGCAGGCAATGCCCATAGCAGAGCAAATAAAAATAGGCGGGTATATCTGGCAATCGGGAACATGTTTATTCCAATCAGGATGCGCGTATTCTAAGGTGATATTTTTAGCAGCTTAACTGTTTAAAAACAGTCTGCTAATGTCGTTGTAAAAAGCCAGGCTCATGAGCCCGAGTAATGCCAAAATACCAATTCTTTGACCCACTTCCTGGGCCGCCATCGACAGGGGTTTGCCACTTATCCATTCGATGAAGATGTATAATAAATGCCCACCATCCAGGATCGGAATAGGTAGAAGATTCAACACACCCAGACTGATACTGACAATTGCAAGGAATTTGAGGAAGCTGGTAAATCCGGTCTGGGCCGAATATCCGGCATACTGAGCAATACTGAGTGGGCCACTTATATTTTCGAGGGAAGCCTTTCCAGTCACCATACCCCACAATGTACGTAACGTTAGCGTGGACATATCCCAGGTTTGTACAACAGCGCGTTGTGCCGCCACGATTGGTCCGTAACGCACTTGGACGCTTAGCGGGTTATCTGCGGCATCCGGCTGTACGACATAGGCGCCAATTTGACCAATGGATTTATCATTCTCCTCGACTGCCCTGGGTTGTAAACTGAGCATTAATTCTGCGCCATCCCGCCAGACAGCCGTCAGAATATCCACGCCCGGACGCTCACGCACATACGTAACCCAGTCACCCCAATTATTGATCTTTTGACCATCAGCCGAAAGGATCTTGTCGCCGGCAACAAGCCCGGCCGCTTCAGCTGGGCTGCCTGCAACAGTTTTGTCGATAACCGCAGGGATACGTGGTCGCATAATCGAGATGCCCAGATTACTCAGTAAGCCACCTTTATCGAGCACATCCGGGGCGTCGCTTAAATCCAGTGATAATAGGCGCGAAACACCCTCGGCATTTTTGACTTCGACAGTTGTTTGTTTGCCAGCCAGCGCTACATCCAGTAACCCTGTCAGGGCGGTATCCCATGTTTTAGAATCTACGCCATCGATCTTGACTAGTTCGTCACCTGCATTGAAACCGGCAGTGGCCGCATAGGATCCCGCATCGACCTCTCCAATCACCGGCTTCATGCCGGTTGTACCATAACTGTACATGAGCCAGTACGCCGCTATCGCAAACAGAAAATTAAACAGCGGCCCGGCCACCAGGACTGCTGACCGCGACCAGGCCGGCTGGCGATTAAACGCCCGGTGGCGCTCATTTTCCGCTACCTGCCCTTCGCGCTCATCAAGCATTTTTACGTAGCCACCCAGCGGAATAGCCGCGATCGCAAACTCGGTTTTATCGGCGCCGAAATAACGGCTCCAGAGCGGCTTGCCAAAGCCTATAGAAAAACGCAAAACCTTGATGCCCAGTTTTTTTGCCACCCAGTAATGGCCAAACTCGTGCACCGCCACTAACACACTGATGGCAACGATGAACGCAAGTAAAGAAGACAACACACCGTTCATGAAACCGCCTGCCTTTGTTCTGCTGTGATGAGCGCCTGCGCGTTCATACGCGCCGTTTTATCTGCTTCTAGAATGACCTCTAGCGTGGTTGCCGCTTGAATCGGCGTGTTTTCGAGTGTCCTTTCTATCACTTGTGCGATCGCGGTGAAGGCAAGATTGCCATCGAGAAAAGCTTGGACAGCCACTTCATTGGCGGCATTTAATACCGCAGCTGCCGTACCGCCTGTTTTCCCGGCCTGAATGGCCAATGCCAGGCAGGGGAAGCGCTGGAAATCGGGTTTTTCAAAATCCAGCCGGCCAATTTCAATCAGGTCAAGATTACCCACGCCGGATTTTATTCGTTGCGGCCAGGCCAGCGCGTGGGCAATAGGCGTGCGCATATCCGGCTTGCCTAGTTCGGCAAGCACCGAACCGTCCTGGTATTGAATCAGCGAATGGATAATGCTTTGCGGGTGAATCACCACCTGTATTTGATCGATATCCAGTGAAAATAACCAGCAGGCTTCGATAATTTCCAGGCCTTTATTCATCATGGTTGCCGAGTCAACCGAAATCTTGCGTCCCATATCCCAATTCGGGTGCGCACAAGCCTGTGCCGGTGTGACCTGGCCGAGTTCCTGCAGCGGCACGGTACGAAACGGCCCTCCCGACGCAGTCAGCAAAATTTGCTCTATGCAGTCTGGTTTAGCCTGGCCCGGCCTGAATCCAGCAGGCATGCACTGAAATATGGCATTATGTTCACTGTCTACCGGCAACAGGACAGTTTGGTTATTGCGTATTTCCTGCATAAACAACTCACCGGACATCACCAGCGCTTCCTTGTTAGCCAACAGCACCCGTTTTCCCTTACGCGCGGCCTCCAGGGTTGGCAGCAAACCGGCGCTTCCGACGATTGCCGCCATGACATAATCTACTTCTTCCAGGCCAGCAACTTTTACTAACGACTCTGGGCCGGATAGAACCTCAATATGGGGAGCCTGATTTTGTAATTTTTTCCTAAGCTGTCCGGCCGCATCCGCATTAACCAGCACCGCATAGCGGGGCTGGAATTTCATGCACTGCTGATACAAACGCTCGGTCGCGTTACAGGCAGTTAAGGCGATCACATTAAACTGCTCTGACTGGCGGGCAATCACATCCAGTGTGCTGACACCAATCGAGCCGGTTGACCCCAGAATGGTCACATTGAGGGGCTTGCTCACATATCCACCCAATACAGGCCGAGGACAAATATAGGCGCCGCTGCCAGCAAGCTATCCAACCTGTCTAAGATGCCGCCGTGCCCGGGTATAAGTTGACCACTGTCTTTCATATTTTGTTGCCGTTTTAGCAAGCTTTCGAGTAAATCGCCCGCGATTGAAAAGAGTACAGTAAGCATACAGACCAGTAAAAATCCTGGAATATCCTTGCCGGACAAATTAAAAAACCAACTCGCCGCCAAGGCGTAAACGCCGCAGCCGGCCAGCGCGCCATAAACGCCCGCCCAGGTCTTGCCAGGGCTGACCTGTGGCGCCAATTTAAGCCGGCCCCACTGACGCCCTGAAAAATACGCACCACTATCGGCGACCCAGATCAAAGACAAGACGAACAGCACCCAGTACGGCCCATTTTGCCCGTGCAAAACAACCAGCGCCAACCAGCATGTGGTCATCAATAACCAGCCGGCAAGGCCTTTTACTAGCTGCGCAGCCCCGCCATCGGCGAACAATTCTGGTTGAGATATCCAGAAAAGTACAAATAGCCACCAGCTTAATGCCAGCCAAAGAACCGCCTTAACCAACATTGGTTGACTGGCAAATTGCCAGACAACAGCGACAATTAAAACGGCCGCAAGCGTATACATGGCCCGGTACACAACCGACTGCAGTGGAATAAACTTACTCCACTCCCAGGCGCACATCGACACGACAACTAACATGGCCACAGCAAAGCTTGAGTTTTCCAGTCCAAAGATGACCCATACGACCAGCGGCACCAGGATAAGCGCGCTGATGATGCGCAGTTTAAGCACGCTTGGGCTGCTCCACTTGCTCACCCGTTTGACCAAAGCGCCGCTGCCGCCCGGCAAAGGATCGAATGGCTTCGTCAAGCGTATCAGCGTCAAAATCAGGCCATAGCTGACCGGTAAAATACAATTCTGTATAGGCTAGCTGCCAGAGTAAATAGTTGCTGATCCTTTGCTCTCCACCCGAACGGATAAACAGGTCGGGTTCAGGCAGGTCTGCAATGCTGATTTCAGATGCAAACATATCAACATCGATATCTTCCGGTAAAAGCTGTTTCTCTGCGACCCGCGTAGCGAGCTTTCTGGCCGCTTGAACAATATCCCAACGCCCGCCGTAATTTGCTGCAATCACTAATACCAAATCTGAATTATGAGCCGTAATTTGCTCGGCTTCATCCATGACAGCGCGTAATTTTTTATCAAACGCCGTTCGATCACCGGTGAAACGTAACTGCACACCGTTCCGGTCCAAGCGTTGCACTTCCTTTTTGAGCGTACGCATAAACAGATCCATTAACAGACCCACTTCAAGACGCGGTCGCCGCCAGTTTTCACTGCTGAACGCAAACAGCGTGAGCACCTCGATGTTACGCTTTTTGCAAGCCTCAACAATACGCCTTACCGCTTTGACACCCTCACGGTGTCCGGCATACCGCGGCAGCATACGCTGTTTAGCCCAACGTCCATTACCATCCATGATAATCGCAATATGACGGGGCACCGATTGTGTTTCCGGTATCGGTTCTGTACTTACTGAGTCCTTATCATCTTGCCGCATGAGATATAGGTCGCAATCAGACTTCCATTAATTCGGCTTCCTTGCCTGCTAATAGTTGGTCAACCTGATCAGTATGCTGGCCTGTTAATTTCTGGATAGCATCCTGAGCACGGTGTTCATCATCTTCGGAGATTTCTTTTTCTTTTAACAGCTCCTTGAAATCACTATTGGCGTCACGCCGGATGTTACGAATAGCGACACGCCCAGCTTCAGCCTCATGGCGCACAATGCGCACCAGATCTTTACGCCGTTCCTCGGTTAATGGCGGCATAGGAATACGGATTACGCTACCCGCTGTATTTGGATTCAAACCCAGATCAGAAGTCATAATGGCTTTTTCGATGACCTTGACCATCGGTTTTTCCCAGGGTGTAACGGTTAAGGTGCGCGCGTCCTCCACCGCAATATTTGCCGCCTGAGATAGCGGCACGTCGCTGCCATAATAGTCAACTTTCAAGTGATCCAGCAGACTGGGATGGGCGCGGCCGGTGCGAATCTTGCTCAATTCCTGCTTGAACGACTCGATACTTTTGCCCATACGTTGTTTGGCATCTGCGGTTATTTCATCAATCATTACTCGATTCCTTATTCCACCAGCGTACCGATATTTTCCCCGTTTAGTATACGGGTCAGATTACCCTTGTCATGCAGATTGAAAACGCGTAATGGCATTTTCTGATCACGGCATAACACTAAGGCCGTTGCATCCATAACGCCGAGTTTTTTATTAATGGCTTCATCGTAGCTAAGCTGTTCATAGAGTTTGGCATCCGGGTCTTTAACCGGGTCAGCCGTATAGACACCATCCACTTTGGTTGCCTTGAGCATTAGGTCTGCGCCTATTTCTATTGCCCGTAAACTCGCGGCTGAATCTGTAGTGAAAAACGGATTACCCGTGCCGGCGGCAAACAGAACAACCCGGCCTTTTTCCAGGTGCCGGATAGCACGACGGCGGATATAGTCCTCACACACGGTGTTAATCGCAAAAGCCGACATAACCCGGCATTGGCTACCCTTTTTTTCCAGTGCGTCCTGCATCGCCAGTGAATTAATCACGGTAGCCAGCATACCCATATGGTCTCCGGTCACACGGTCCATGCCACCGGCCGCCAGTCCGGCGCCACGGAATATATTGCCGCCGCCGATGACGACGCCCATTTCCATTCCGGCCGAGGATAAAGCGTGGATTTCCTCAGCTAAGCCGCCAATAACAATCGGGTCGATGCCATAGTCACCCTCGCCCATCAAGGCCTCACCACTGAGCTTGAGCAGTATGCGTTTATATTTCATATCCCATCCATATTATTATAAATATCATTTGATTAGATAATATATATCGAATTCACACAAGGATTTTTCATCGCCCGGCGCGATGCTTCCATCAGGCCATTCGCAAAACGGGGCCGCCAAGCGACCCCGTTATATTACAACCATTATGGGTAGCGGTGTTTGCCACCCAGGGTGCCACAGTATATTTCTAACGTTTCAGCTACCCTGCACTTGCGCCATAACCTCCTCGGCGAAGTTCTCGGTCTTTTTCTCGATGCCTTCGCCCAGTTCCAAGCGCGCGAATACCGCCACGCTTGCCCCGGCATCCTTCAGCAATTTACCTACCGTCTGATCGGGATCCTTAACGAAAGGCTGACCCAACAGGGTAATTTCACCCAAAAATTTGCGCAAACGCCCCTGCACCATTTTCTCTATGATGTCAGCCGGTTTGCCGCTGGCTTCAGCCTGGGCGGAAAAAATTTCTTTTTCCTTACCCAGCATCTCCTGGGGCACGCCTGTTTCGTCTATGCAGGCCGGATTGCTGGCTGCAATGTGCATGGCTACATCCCGAGCCAAATCAGCATCGCCACCTTCGACCTCGGCCAATACCGCAATGCGATTACCGTGCAGATAACTCGCCAGCGTCCCGCTACCGGCGGCCTTGCGCACAAAACGCCGCACGCCGATATTTTCACCCAGACTAGCAATCAGGCTGCGTCTTGCATCGTCAACAGTTTCACTGCCTGCGGTAATCGGCAGTGCCAATAACGCATCCACATCGGACGGATTGTTTTCCAGCACGCACTGGGCAACCGCTTTTGTAAAATCGATGAATTCACTTTTCTTGGCCACGAAATCGGTTTCAGAATTGACTTCCACCATCGCCGCCGATTTACCATTGCCACTGACTTCGATGACCAGCAAACCTTCGGAAGCCACGCGGCCGGCTTTTTTATCTGCCTTGGCAAGGCCTGATTTACGCAATGCTTCTGCCGCTGCATCCATATCACCGTCCGCTTCGACGAGCGCATTTTTGCACTCCATCATTCCGCAACCGGTCCGTTCGCGCAGTTGTTTGACCTGCGCAGCACTAATAGCCATGTTTAAACCCTCTCAAATAGCATTACTGATCACTGCCTCAAATTGCTCAGGCAGGTTTTTCTGTGGTGTCGACTTCAACAAATTCATCTTCCGCTGCGCCGCCAACGTTAGCTATGGCATTACGGCCGTCGGTGACTGCATCCGCAGCGCCTTGCACATAAAGCTGGATCGCCCGGATTGAATCGTCATTACCTGGAATCACGTAATCTATATCGTCTGGTGAGTTGTTGCTGTCTACGATACCGATCACCGGTATACCCAGCTTTACAGCTTCACGGACGGCAATCTTTTCATGGCCGACATCGACGACAAACATGGCATCGGGTAAGCGGTTCATATCCTTTATGCCACCAAGACTGCGATCAAGTTTGATTTTTTCACGCGTCCGCATCAGCCCTTCTTTTTTGCTTAGCTTTGCCAGGGTGCCATCTTCTTCCATGGCTTCGAGGTCTTTAAGACGGCGAATCGATTGCCGCACGGTTTTAAAGTTGGTCAGCATTCCGCCCAGCCAGCGGTGATCGACGAAAGGCATTTTACAGCGCTGCGCTTCGGCGCGGATGGCGTCTCGGGCTGAACGCTTGGTGCCAACAAAAATAATATTGCCTTTGTTGGCAATCAGCTTGCCGATGAAATTCAACGCGTCGGTGTAAAGGGGCAGCGTCTTTTCCAGATTGATGATATGGATTTTACTGCGTTCACCAAAAATGTAAGGTGCCATTTTCGGATTCCAGAAACGGGACTGGTGGCCAAAATGCACGCCAGCTTCTAACATCTGGCGCATGCTTGCGGTAGACATAAATTATACTCCAGTAGGGTTGAGCCTCCATACGCCCCATGCAGCAACCTTCCTGAAAACAGGAGGCACCCTACTGCACGTGCCAGACGTATGTGTGGATTTGACCAAACCTGATTATCAAGTCCAGCCTTAACAAACCGTGCTTTATACCATACACTACCGAACACAGCAATCTGAGCGGCGAATTATCGCCGTTATTGCAACCACCACTGCAGCGCACCGGCATCTCCCGGGCGGAGGATCCGATGGCCGTTAGTATTAAAACGCCCGATGAAATTGAAAAAATGCGTATTGCCGGGCGGCTGGCGGCGGATGTGCTCGAAATGATCGAACCCTACGTAAAAGCCGGTGTGACGACGGATGAGCTGGATCGAATTTGCCACGAATTCATTGTCAATGAACAACAGGCAATCCCGGCGCCATTGAATTACCGCGGTTTCCCCAAGTCCATCTGCACATCGCTGAATCACCAGATCTGTCACGGCATCCCCGGGGAGCGTGTCCTTAAGAACGGTGATATGTTGAATATCGATATCACCGTCATAAAAGACGGTTTCCATGGCGACACCAGTAAAATCTTTTTTGTCGGTGAAGCCTCTGTGATTGCCAAGCGGCTAGCAAAGGTTGCCTACGACTGCCTAGTCACCGGGATTCAAATGGTTAAACCCGGCGTCCGGCTCGGCGATATAGGCTATGCCATCCAGCGACTTGCTGAATCAAATAACTATTCGGTGGTTCGCGAATACTGTGGGCACGGCATCGGCCGTGGCTTTCATGAAGAGCCGCAGGTTCTACACTATGGCAAACCTGACACCGGCGTGGAGCTTGAAGCCGGCATGACCTTTACCATTGAACCTATGATAAATGTCGGTAAACGCAATACCAAGCTGCTAGCGGATGGCTGGACCGTGGTGACAAAAGATCACAGCCTGTCAGCGCAATGGGAACACACCCTGCTGACCACCCCGAACGGTGTCGAAGTCCTTACGCTGCGTAACGGCGAGAGTATTTGAGTGGCCGGTACATCACCCACTATTGCAGACGTTATCTCAGACAGGCAAACACTGTTTCTGAATTGGTTTGGCTCAGTTTCAATTGATCCAGCTGTCGGCGCAGAAACTTTTCTTGCTACGCTGCGTGATTTAATGAGTAACAGCCAGGCAGTGCTGTATAAACAATATTCGGCTGGGGCAAATATCAGCGACCTGGTAAACGGCCGCAGCTGGTTAGTGGATCAGCTACTCTGCCAGTGCTGGCAACGCTTTATTGGCGAGGACGGGCATACGGCACTGGTTGCGGTAGGCGGCTATGGGCGCAATGAATTATTACCCGGTTCGGATATTGATCTGCTGATTCTGCTTGATGAGCAAGAATCCCCCGAGCTTGCTGAGAAACTCAAAAATTTTATCAATTTACTTTGGGATAGCGGGCTTGAGGTCGGGCACAGCGTCCGCACACTGGCCGACTGTGTCGAACAAAGCCAGGCAGACATTACGGTCGCTACCAACCTGATGGAAGCCAGGTTACTGACCGGCCCAAAACCCTTATTCGACCTCATGAACGAGCAAACCGGGCCTCAGTATATCTGGCCGAGCCGCGAATTTTTCGAGGCAAAACGCGCCGAACAGGTGCAACGCTACAAGCGCTTCGATGACGCTATCTATAACCTCGAACCAAATGTAAAAGAAGGCCCCGGCGGATTACGCGATGTGCAAATGATCGGCTGGGTTGTAAAGCGGCATTTTAATTCGGATACCCTGTCAGAACTGGTTACGCATCATTTCCTGGATGAAGCTGAATACCACCTGCTGATTGATGGTCAGCAATTCCTGTGGCAAGTCAGATTTGGCCTGCACATGCTCGCCAAGCGCCGTGAAGACCGTTTGCTATTCGATTACCAGCGCAAACTGGCCGACTTGCTGGACTATCAGGACAAAGACCACCGCCTCGCGGTAGAACTGTTCATGAAAGATTACTACCGCACCATCCAGGAACTGAATCGATTAAACGAAATGTTGTTACAGCATTTTGAGGAAGAAATTCTTTTTTCCAATGACCCAGCGGTGCCTGTCGCTATAAACCGGCGTTTTCAGTCCAGGCGAGGCTTCCTGGAAACAACTAACGATCAGGTATTTGAACACTATCCCTTTGCACTCCTGGAAATGTTCCTCTTGATGCAGCAGCACCCGGAATTGAAGGGGGTTACGGCCGCCACGGTGCGCCAGGTAAGAAACAATCTGCACCTTATCGATGAAGATTTCAGAAACGATATCCGTAACCGCAGCCTGTTCATGGAAATTTTTCGGCAGCCAGAAGGCCTGACGCACGAACTACGGCGCATGAACCGCTACGGTGTACTGGCTGCTTACTACCCGGCCTTCGAAAAGATTGTCGGACAAATGCAGTACGACCTGTTTCATGTTTATACAGTAGATGAACACACCCTGTTCCTGGTACGCAACCTGCGGCGGTTTGCTGTGCCTGAGCACAACAATGAATTTCCGTTATGCAGCCGCGTTTCCGCCACCATTCCTAAACTCGAATTACTCTACCTCGCCGGCTTTTTCCATGACATCGCAAAAGGCCGGGGCGGCGATCATTCAGAATTAGGCGCTGACGAAGCCGGGACTTTTCTCAGAGAACACGGGCTTAGCAAATGCGATCAAGATCTGGTTGTCTGGCTGGTACGCAACCACCTGCTCATGTCCCAAACGGCCCAACGCTGTGATATCAGTGATCCAGAAGTGGTTAATGAATTCGCCGTCAAGGCAGGTGACCGGCAACGGCTTGACTACCTCTATCTGTTAACAGTTGCAGACATCCGTGCGACCAGCCCGTCGCTCTGGAATTCCTGGAAAGATGCCCTGCTCAAAGATCTCTATACATCGACTAAACGCGCCCTGCGCAGAGGCCTGGAAAACCCGTTAAACCGCGACGAACTGGTAGCTGAATTTAAAATATCTGTGCTTAACCATCTAGTGGAGCAAGACATTGATGCCGAGCAAATTGAATTACTCTGGCAGCGCTTACCCGATGAATACTACCTGAGGCACACCATAGACGAAGTCATCTGGCATAGCGAAATTATTCTTACAACTAAAGATTCAGAGCCACAAGTTGATGTCAGGCAATTGTCTGAACGCGGTGGCAGCGCCTTGTTTATTTATGCGCTAATTATTGATGGCCTGTTTAGCCGGACAACCGCAGTACTGGAAAAGCTGGGTTTAAATATTACCGATGCCCGCTTATTTACCTCTACAGATGGCTTTACAGTAAACACCTACCACGTTCTGAATGCTAAAAACGAACCCTTGGAAGACCGCTTCCAAATCGAAGAAATGATCGCCCAAGTCAAGCAAGCGCTGCAAGACACCGAGTGGTCGCCAAATACAGTTAACCGTCCACACGGCCGGCGCCTGCGGCATTTTGAAATTTATACCCGCGTCACGTTCAGCCTGGATACGGCCAATCAACAAACTGTCCTTGAACTGATTACAACAGACCGGCCTGGATTGCTATCGCTTGTAGCAAAAGCTTTTTATAAATGTGGCGTGATTATAAAAAATGCAAAAATTGCCACTTTTGGGTCGCAAGCTGAAGATATCTTTTATCTGCAAAACAAACAGGGGCAGCCTTTAGAGGAGGCAGCAGAAAATTGTTTGCGGGCTGAATTAACCGGCCTGCTGGAGAGTGATGAATAGCATCAGGTAACTTCAATTAACTCAATGCCGTTGCCATCCGGATCCCTAAAAAATACCGCAGCCCGGCCTGATTTACTCCGGGTATAAGGGACATCAGCCCGCTCCAGACGCTTAATAATTTGATCAATCCCTGTTACCGAGCACGCCAGATGGCGGTCACGTCCGGCATGCGGCGGGCGATGATCGACTGGGTCGGGATTGGGTAATTCCAATAAGTGTAATTGTGCTTCACCAATCTTTAACCAGGCGCCGGGAAAGCCCAGATCGGGCCGTGACTCATCCAACTCCATCCCCAGCACGTCCCGATAGAAATTGAGTGCGCGCGAGGTATCCTCTACGAGGACACTGCCGTGATGCAAACTAAGGAATTGATTCATGTGTTTCACCAATATGTTCCCGCGCTGCCAGGTAGGCGGATACCAGAATCATGGCGCCGCCAATCCATTCCTGAAGCTGGATACGTTCATCGGTTAACAGCAACGAAGAAACCGCACCGACAACCAGCTCAAATAACAATATAACGGCAGATCGATGTACCGGCATGTGTGTTACGCCGTAGATAACCGTAATGGTCATGATGACAAAACCAAACCAACCCAGTAATACGGCGCTGCCCAGCGTAACTGGAGTGACATCGGGCAGCGGTGATTTAACCAGCAGAATCCAGACCGTGGCGACGAGGACAACGCCGAACCAGCTGGCAATCGATTTCACACCCAGATCAACCGCGCCCATTTTCCGAACCATGACATTGGCAAATGAAAAAGCAAATCCGGATGAAACCGCCAGCCAGTCGGCCCGGTCACGCGGCCAGGGCATTCCAGTCTGTTCATCCCAGAGCATAATCAAAGCGCCGAGTAATGCCAGCGCGAAGACAATCCATGCGGTTGATCCAGGTTTTTCACCCAGCAGCAACCAGCCCAGTAATAAAGCCCAGAGTGGTGACAGGTAAAACAGTAACAGAACCCGAACCACGGTGCCTTCGAGTATCGCCAGCACAAAAGCTACATTGCACCAGCCCACAGCCAAGGTCATTAATAGCAGTATCCAGGTACGGCTTGGCCACTGCCATGACTGTCTGGACATCCATACAAAACCGACCAACAGCGCAGCGCCATAACTGATTAAACTGCTCCAAAGCCCGGCAAGGCCATTTTGCTCAAGCAATCTTAGCGGGTACCACACCAATCCCCACATTGATGCGGTCAACAACAGGCTCAGAACAGGCAGGACGGAATAGTTTAGTTTGGACGGCATTATTCAGAACCCGTATAATTTTTGTTCACTTAGTCTTCACACCTATACAAATTGCCAATTCTTTTTTCAGCCTGATGAATCCCAATCTTACACGCCTTCACCCTTACCCGTTTCAGAAAATGGCAGCGCTGTTTAACAACACCACGCCAGCGGAGGGTTTGAATCCTATTTCATTGTCTATCGGCGAACCCCGCCACCCGACCCCCTCAATTATTACCGAGGCTATGATCGAACACCTGCACGGTTTGTCACGCTACCCGGCTACCCGCGGGTCTGATCGTTTGCGCCAAGTCATCGCAGACTGGTTAACTGCCCGGTTTAAGCTGGCGCAACCAGTCGATGCATCCTGCCAGATTCTGCCTGTAAACGGTACACGCGAAGCTTTATTCTCGTTCGCACACTGCGCCGTTAACCCTAGCAATGAACCTGTGGTTCTCATGCCCAACCCGTTCTATCAAATTTATGAAGGCGCCGCTTTGCTGGCAGGTGCTGAGCCTTACTATATAAATACACCAAAAGATCAGGACTTTTTACCGGATTTTTCAGCCGTACCCGAGTCGATCTGGGCGCGTTGCCAGTTACTCTACCTATGCACACCCGGCAACCCGACCGGGGCGGTCATTGATATAGACATCATGCAATGGCTGATTAAAATGGCCGATCGTCACGATTTTATTATCGCTTCGGATGAGTGCTACTCAGAAATTTATGCGGATGAAGCAAACCCTCCGCCGGGCATGTTGTCAGCTTGCAACCAAATGGGCCGCACGGATTATCTGCGTTGCATCGTATTTCACAGTCTGTCAAAACGCTCCAATGCACCAGGACTGCGTTCCGGGTTTGTTGCCGGTGACAGCCGGATTATTGAGCAGTTTTTCCACTATAGAACCTACCACGGCTGTGCCATGCCACCGGCAACCCAAGATGCCAGCATCGCCGCCTGGAAGGACGAAACACACGTACTGGAAAACCGTAAATTATACAGGGAGAAATTTGCCGCCGTTACCGATATCCTTTCACCGGTTTTGGATGTAAGCCCGCCGGCAGGCAGCTTTTATCTATGGCCTGAACTGCCGATCGATGACGAAGAATTTACCCGCCGGTTGTTTGAGCAACAACATGTGATTGTCATGCCTGGAAGTTATCTGTCCCGGGATACACTACAGGGCAACCCAGGTGAGAAACATGCCCGCCTGGCGCTGGTGGCCACACTTGAAGAGTGCGTGGATGCCGCTTCGCGGATTCGCCGATTTATTGAAACCCTTTAGCTCCAATACACTGGAGCAACAGATTAGGAGAACCTATATGAGTGACTTGCAGGCAACGATTGAAGAGGCTTTTGAACGGCGCGCCGACATCACACCGCGCAGCGTCGAAACCCACGTCCAGGAAGCCACCCTCGAAGCCATGCACCAGCTCGATAGCGGCCAGGCCCGGGTTGCGGAAAAAATAAACGGGGAATGGGTTGTCAATGACTGGCTGAAAAAAGCTGTCCTGCTGTCTTTCCGCATCCAGGACAATACGTTTATGAAAGGTGGTTTCACAAACTACTACGACAAGGTACCTTCAAAATTTTCAGATCATAATGCCCGTGAGTTCCGTGAAACAGGCGTTCGTGTCGTGCCACCCGCCGCCGCACGGCACGGCAGCTATATCGCACCGGGTGTGGTGCTGATGCCATCCTATGTCAACATCGGTGCCTACGTTGATAGCGGCACCATGGTGGATACCTGGGCAACGGTGGGTTCTTGCGCGCAAATCGGTAAGAACGTGCACCTGTCTGGTGGTGTTGGCATCGGCGGCGTGCTGGAACCGGTGCAAGCGGCGCCTACTATTATAGAAGACAACTGCTTTATTGGTGCGCGCTCAGAGGTTGTGGAAGGTGTCATCGTCGAAGCCGGATCGGTGATATACATGGGCGTTTATATTGGGCAGAGTACAAAAATCTACGACCGTGAAAAGGATGAAGTATCGTATGGCCGCATACCGGCAGGTTCTGTAGTCGTGTCCGGGAACTTGCCTTCGAAAGACGGCAAGTACAGCTTGTACTGTGCGGTGATTGTGAAGAAAGTGGATGATAAGACGCGCGGTAAGGTGGGTATCAATAAGCTGCTTAGAGGGATATAACAGCCTACTAAACCGGCCTATCTACGGGACAATAGAAAATCCATGACCACTATCTACGGTATAAAAAACTGCGACACCATGAAAAAAGCCATCCGCTGGCTGAATGATCAAGGTATCGACTATCAATTCCACGATTACCGCAAACACGGCCTGAATAAAAAACAGCTGCAAAACTGGGCGAGTGAGCTCGGCTGGGAAACCATGTTGAACCGCCGTGGCACTACCTGGAGAAAACTGCCGGAAGCCACCCGTGAATCAATCAATAAAACGGCAGCCATCAGCCTGATGCTAGATAATCCTGCCCTTATTAAACGGCCCTTACTGGATACGGGTAAGAAAATAACTCTGGGTTTTAATCCAGACACCTACCAGGATCTTTTTAAATAGCAACAGCAGCAGGCTTCAAGGTAAACTGTCAGCATGTCAGCTACGCTTGAACTCGCAAAAAACCTGATCAGCCGCGCCTCAGTGACGCCCGACGATCAAGGCTGCCAGCAATTGATGTGTGCAAGGCTGGAAAAAATCGGCTTCTCAATCGACGCCATGCCGTTTGGTGAAGTCACCAATTTCTGGGCCAGACGCGGCAAGGATGAGCCGCTGCTGGTATTTGCAGGTCATACCGATGTGGTTCCCACAGGGCCACTTGATCAGTGGCTTACCGATCCATTTCTGCCGACTGTAAAAAACGGCATGCTTTACGGCCGGGGCGCTGCTGATATGAAAGGTAGCCTGGCGGCTATGGTGACCGCCTGCGAATCCTTTGTCTCGGCCAATCCCAACCACTCGGGTTCTATCGGTTTTTTAATCACCAGTGATGAAGAGGGGCCTTCTGTAAACGGCACCGTCAAAGTTGTCGAAGCACTCGAAGCGCGCAATGAAAAAATAGCCTGGTGTCTGGTTGGTGAACCGTCCAGTGTTGACACGCTGGGTGATGTCATTAAAAACGGCCGCCGCGGTTCCATTAACGGCGCCCTGAAAATCAGAGGTAAACAAGGCCATGTCGCCTACCCTCATCTGGCGGCAAACCCGTTCCACTTAGCGGTTTCGGCACTCGCCGGGTTGGTTGCGCTGGAATGGGATCAAGGTAATGATCATTTCCCACCGACCACTTTCCAGATTGCCAACATTCATGCCGGCACGGGTGCGGAAAATGTCATACCCGGTGAGCTGGATGTGCAATTCAATTTGCGTTTTTCTACTGAACTTACCGCACAGGCCATCAAACAACGTATTCATGCTCACCTCGACAAACATAATCTGGATTACACGATTAACTGGCGTTTGTCCGGCAATCCCTTCCTGACGCCGGCCGGAGAACTAGTAGAAGCGGCTAAATCAGCCATCCGTGATACCATGGGATTTGATACCGAACTGTCAACCAGCGGTGGCACATCAGATGGCCGATTTATTGCACCTACCGGCGCACAAGTCGTTGAGTTGGGCCCGATCAATGCCACCATCCACCAGGTCAATGAATGTGTTTCAGTGACCGCACTTGATCAATTGTCCAGTATCTATCATAAAATGCTGCATACACTTCTGGTGACGCAATGAAATTCTTGAGCCCTACTCCCCTGCTATTATTGATAACGCTTTGGCTATCAGCTTGCTCAATGGGACAAATAGTAGCGCGCAGCTCAGTCAGCATTCTTGATGGTGGTGTCGATGCCATGAACCGGGAGACAGACCTGGTATTGGCGGCATCCGCGATCCCTGCGAATCTGAAACTTTTGGAAGGCTTGATTGTTGAAGATCCCGGTAATATAGAAATGAGGACCTACGCCGCCCAGGGCTTTTATGGTTATGCTTTCGGTTTTACCGAACTCGAAGATCCCAAACGCGCCAGTGCGCTATACCAACGCGGTTTTGATCATGGCGTCAAGGCGCTACAGCGTCAGGGACTCAACATCGACCTTCAGAACAGTCACCCGGACCAACTGCAGGCTGCCGTCAAAAAGCTCGGTAATAAGGCTGTAGCGGCGCTTTTCTGGACCGCCTCCAATATGGCCAAACAAATTGACCTTAACCGCACCGACCCTGCACGCCTGGCGCAGTTGTCAAACGTGGAAGTGCTGATGCAACAGGTCTACAAACTTCAGCCAGATTTCTATTATGGCGCTCCACACCTGTTTTATGGCGTTTTTTATGGCAACCGTTCACCCATGTTCGGTGGGAATTTTGATAAGTCAGCGTTAAACTTTAAGCATGCCCGCGCTGTCTCAGATAACAAGCTATTACTGATAGATGTATTTCAGGCAGAATATCTGGAACGGCAGCGTTTGGATCAAGATGCTTTTCATCGTTTACTGACAGGGGTGATTGAAACCCCCGTTGGCAGTTTTCCCGAAATGGCATTAGCCAATCAAATTGCCAGGGAACGCGCGCGATTTTTACTTAAAAGGGAAAAGGAATGGTTTTAAGGAATATACTGGTTCACATCATAACACTCGTTTCAGCCTTATTGTTGTCAACGGCGCTGCACGCCAAAGCGGAATACACCCTCAAGTTTGCCACCCTGGCGCCTGCCGGTACAACCTGGATGAACCTACTGGAAGAATGGGGCCAGACTGTCAAAACACAAAGCAATGGCCGGCTGGTATTTAAGTTCTATCCTGGAGGGGTGCAGGGCGATGAACCCGACGTCCTGAGAAAGATGCGTTTTAACCAATTACAAGGTGGCGCATTTTCAGGTCACGGCATTGGCCAGATGTATTCACCCGCGCGGGTAATGGAACTGCCTTTTTTGTTTGACAGCTTCGATGAAATTGACCATGTTCGAGCGCAACTCATGCCGGAATTCGAGCAAGGTTTCCACGCTAACGGGTATGAACTACTCGGCTGGATGGAAATAGGTTTCGTCCACATGTTTTCCAAGCAGGCTATCGCCTCCATGGAAGAATTGAAATCCCACCGTGTCTGGCTCTGGCAAGGTGATCCGATGGGCCAGGCGTTTTTTGACGCCAGCGGTATTTCACCCGTGCCGCTTTCCATTATCGACGTCTATACCAGCCTTTCGACCGGACTGATCGATGTGGTTTACAGCACACCGCTGGCTTCCATCGCCATGCAGTGGCACACCAAGACCAAGTATATCAGCGATATAGCACTGACGAACGCGATAGGTGGCCTGATCGTCACAAGAAAATTTTTTGACCAGCTGCCGGCTGATTTACAAACGCTCTTACGCACTACCGGCAAAGCGATCGGCGAGCGCCTGGTAACAGAAACACGTCAAGACAATCAGAAAAGCGTCGCTGAGTTAAAAAAGCGTGGTCTGACCTTTGTAACAGCCGGTGCTGGAATGAGCAGGCCCGAGTTATTGCAACTGCGTGACAAAGCTGCCGCATCATTAATGCGCTCCGGCTATATACCAAAATCATTGTTTGACCGGACAAGTCAGATGTTGAAATTA
Organism: uncultured Gammaproteobacteria bacterium; assembly: GCA_964409635.1. Lineage (GTDB taxonomy): Bacteria > Pseudomonadota > Gammaproteobacteria > DSM-19610 > DSM-19610 > CAYPEL01. The sequence goes on from CAYPEL010000027.1 coordinate 20,928, forward strand.
TTTCGCACTACGCACGCATCGACCGATCAAACTGCAAGCCCATAAATCAGCTCATGCGGCAGCTGGAAATACTTCGTCACTACCTGGTTCGCCTGGAAAATGGCTGTGCTGCACTCAGCCTGCTTACCTTGCTCGTTCTGGTATTGAGCCAGATCGTTGCCCGTAACTTTTTTGAAACCGGTCTTCCGGCCGCGGATAAACTGACCCGCTACCTGGTACTCTACGTCACATTTTTTGGCGCTGTTCTTGCCATCGAACGTGGGCGTCATATCAAAATTGACGCCCTGCAAATCCTGATTTCTGAAACCTGGCGCAGGCGGCTATACCGGCCGATACAGGCAGTTGCCGCCCTTATTTGCTGGCTTTTTTCTGAAGCCGCCATCCGCTTCTGGCGAAGTGAGTGGGCCTACGCAGCAGAATACGAACGCTGGCAGGTGCTCACCGGGCTCATTATTCCGGCTGGATTTATACTGCTTTGCCTGCACTTCTTCCTGTCAGCCGTGCTGGGGAAAAACCCGGATCACGCATGCGAACCTTGATTACCCGGTACCTTGTTCACAGACCATCGCTAGCAGGGATGCTGCCAGGGAGCCTACCGGGATATATTTACAGCCTGTCTGTAAACGACGTGCCAATTAGTCAACGCATTGTTCAATGCAAGCCTGATCCAGCTCCATGAGCTTTCTATTTATTGCCGGATTGATTTTACTGGCCCTGCTCGGCTTGCCTCTGTTTACGGCATTAGGCGCCGGCAGCCTGTACTACGCTTGGCATGACGAACTCGATTCAGCACTGTTAATTATTGAACTAAACCGTCTCGCTTCCTCACCCAATTTAGGTGCGATTCCAAGTTTTACTTTTGCGGGTGTTGTATTGGCCGCGGGTGGAGCGCCACAACGCCTGATCCGGCTTTTTAACAGTTTACTTGGCTGGATGCCCGGTGGACTGGCAGCCGTTGCGCTGGGATCCTGTGCCTTCTTTACCTCCTTTTCAGGCGCTTCCGGCGTTACGATTCTTGCACTGGGTGGCCTGCTCTACCCCATGTTGCGCAGCGTGCACTACCCGCAAAACTTTTCACTGGGGTTATTAACCACATCCGGATCACTGGGTCTGTTGTTCCCACCCAGTCTGGCCATTTTGCTGTATGGCATTATCGCCAAAGTTAATATTGATGATTTATTTCTAGCCGGTCTGCTACCGGGCATGCTGTTGATGTTCATACTGGGTCTCTATGCCTTTGTAACCGGCTTGCGGTTTTCCGTGCCCCGGCAAGCATTCTCTTTTACGGCATTGATGCCCGCTTTAAAAAAAGGGCTGGGTGACATTCTGCTACCGATTCTTCTGGTTACCGGTATATTTGGTGGCTTTGTAACCGTGGGTGAAGCTGCCGCCTGTACAGCACTCTATGTGCTGATATTGGAAGTTGTTATTCATCGTAAGATTAAAATAAATCAGCTGATGGATCTGCTCACCGATGCGGCCGTATTAACCGGGAGTATCCTCATCATACTGGGTGTAGCAATGGGCCTGACCAATTTGTTGATCGATAGTCAGATGCCGATGAAGCTCATGGACTGGATGGAAGGCAGTATTGACAGTCAGTTAAAATTTCTTATTCTTCTGAATGTCTTTTTGCTGATCGTCGGTGCGATGATGGATATCTTTTCAGCCACGGTCGTCGTCGTGCCACTCATCCTGCCGCTGGCCCAACGCTTTGGCATTGACCCGGTACACCTGGGTATCATTTTTTTAGCCAATCTGGAAATCGGCTACAGCACACCACCTGTCGGAATTAACCTGTTTATCGCCAGCCAGCGTTTTGGAAAATCCATTCTGACTTTATTCAGGGCTACCTTACCCTTTCTTGCACTGATGCTATTCTGGCTTGCGTTAGTTACCTACCTGCCCTGGCTGTCGCTCTGGTGGCGGTAATCAGGCTTCGAGGACTTGCATTATCTGCTGATAGAGATTTTCATAGGCTATTGCTGCCGGGTGGCTGCGCGCATACACGTTAACCGGTGCACGGAATTGCCCCATTTTTTCTATGGCCGATGAGTAGGGAATGATCGCCGGCAACAAGCGTTTTAGTTCGTCAGGTGGCTGCTTGACGAGATCGCGGTGTAATTGTCTGCGGATATCCACCATGCTAAAGAACGGAAACAGGCGCTTATGGCCTAACTTTTTAGCTTTGATATACGCCCGTACTTGCTCAAAAGTCCGAATAGATAAAAAGGTTGGCACCAAGGGGACAAAGACGGCATCAGCCGTGCGGAACACCTGCTCCACTAGCGCAGACAAACTGGGTGGGCAATCCAGCACAACCAACGAGTGCGTTTCGCCAAACGGATTTATAAACTGATCAAAGCTGGAATCGGCATCAGCATACTGATTTAACAACAGATCAATTTTACGGTATGAAAAATCTGCGGGAATAATATCGAGCTTTTTATAAGCAGTCTTTTCGACCAGTTCACCAACAACAATTTTACCCTTGAGTAACTTGGCAGCTTTATGGGTGGCACCGCCTTGTGCAGATAAGTACCAACTTGCTGCGCCTTGAGGATCCAGATCCCAGATCAGGGTGCGTTGTCCGGCACGAGCCGCCAGATAGGCAATATTCACAGCCGCAGCCGTTTTGCCCACGCCTCCTTTGAGATTATATATTGCGATGGTTTTCATGTGGCCGATTACTGCTGG
>CAYPEL010000028.1:0-11851 GCA_964409635.1 uncultured Gammaproteobacteria bacterium
AGCACAACCTTGCCAAGGTTGGGGTCGCGAGTTCGAATCTCGTTTCCCGCTCCAGATCTTTGCTTTCAAAAGCAGCACCTCGGTTCCTGGAGCTTGCCGGGCTTGGGGTGTGTCTGTGGGTGAGGGGGAGCCGGATCATTTTATAAATCTTGTTTGACAAATAGTTACGGCTATTGGCATTTCAAAATCCTAAAAATGATCTGATTTCCCATCGCATCGCAGTATCACCTAATCCTTGCAGACTCTTGAATCGGGGTTTTTCACTATTTGATGTATGGTTTTTCTTAAAAAAGGCTGAGTGGCAGAGTGGCTATGCAGCGGATTGCAAATCCGTGTACCTCGGTTCGACTCCGGGCTCAGCCTCCATCAACTAAAATGTAGTTTCTTCTCTGCCCGGGTGGCGAAATTGGTAGACGCAAGGGACTTAAAATCCCTCGGTGGCAACACCGTGCCGGTTCGATTCCGGCCCCGGGCACCATACAAGCATTGAAAAGTACTGGTTAGCCCGGCCTGAATAGCTTCTATTGCCTTGTATTTGTTTTAATTTTACTGCGGCATAGCCGCTATAGTGTTGCTATTCACAAATTGGACCACCGTTAGCTGTATGGGTCTTGCGGGGTGGTGCAATCAAAACAGGGAAGGATTAGTTAGACCACAATTGCTCATGACTGAGATTAAGCTTGTATGGCAAGGATAAGATTTTTTAAACATTACGTTAGGATGCCCCTGATATTTTTGGCGGGAATTGAGTTTTTCCTGCTGATGGGGTCTGTGTATATTGCTGCGAACGTCAGGTTCACGGGTTCTTTGGCGATCGTTGTGGGCTTAGAATCTTTGCCGGTTAGGGCGGCAGTTTTTGCGGGTGTTATCCTGATTTGTATGGTTACGATGGGCCTGTTCCAGTCGCGGCTGAGAGAGCGCAGTACGGGAATACTTATCAGGATCATAGCCAGCTTCGTGGCGGGTGTCGTAGTACTGGCACTGCTTTTCTACATCTACCCATTATTGTACCTGGGCCGGGGGATTCTTGGCATCTCCTTGGCTACTTCACTTATTTTTATTGTCGCCGCCCACCTGAGTTTTCATCACTATGCGCAGGATATCATGTGGCGCCGGGTGGTTGTTATAGGTGCGGGTAAGCGGGCCAACAACCTGGCTATGCTGCGCCGGAAATCTGATCTATATGGCCTGAAACTTCTAGGGTATATCCCAATGCAGGACGAACAGGTTGTAGTGGACGAAGACCGTTTACTCAAAGTGAATAGTAATCTGTGTGACTATGCACTGCAGCAGGGTGTCGATGAATATGTTGTGGCCGTCGACGATCGCCGCAAAAATTTCCCGCTCGATGACTTGCTCAATAGTAAAATGGCTGGTGTGCGAGTGTCAGATATTCTCACGGTATTCGAGGAAGTGACAGGAAAAATCAGGCTTGATCTTATCAATCCTAGCTGGATGGTGTTTTCTGATGGGTTTGATTCTAAACTGACAAGGGATATTGGCAAACGAATATTTGATGTGCTCGCCGTCGTATTGATTTTCCTGGTTACCTGGCCTTTTATGTTGGTCGTCGCCGCGGCGATCTTTATCGAGAGCGGTTTTAAAGGACCAATATTTTATAACCAGCAGCGGGTTGGTCTCGGTGGCCACGCATTTAAAGTCTACAAATTCAGAAGTATGACAGTTGACGCTGAACAGGGTGGTGAGGCGCAGTGGGCGCAAAAAAAAGATGCGCGGGTGACGCGTGTCGGCAATATTATCAGGTTATTGCGAATTGATGAATTGCCGCAAATATTTAATGTGCTTAAAGGCGATATGAGCATGGTAGGCCCGCGTCCGGAAAGACCTGTATTTGTAGATCAATTGTCGGAGAGTATTCCGTACTACGGTAAAAGGCACCAGGTAAAACCAGGCATCAGTGGCTGGGCGCAGCTTTGTTATCCTTATGGATCATCAGAGAATGATGCCAGAGAAAAATTGCAGTATGACCTGTATTACATCAAGAACTATAGCCTGTTCCTTGATTTAACCATTCTGTTACATACGGTCGAAGTGGTTTTATTTGGTAAGGGCGCGCGTTAAAAAAGCAACCCCTCTCATGGAGAGAGGGGTATTCAAGTTTAGTTTCTTGCTGAAGTTTAGCGTTTGCGGCGTAGCCGTTGGGAGAATCCGATACCCATCAGACCACCGGCCATAAGTGCTAGCAAGCCAGGTTCCGGGACACCATACAGATCCATACCCAGTGCATATCCACCGTCATCGATAAACTTGTATCTGTCGTAGGTGCCATGATCGGTTTCACCATTAGTTACATGCTCCTCATTCTCATTTACCCAGTTGTTTCCCCAGAGGTAGAGGACGTCACCAATGTGATTTGGGCCATCTTCTCTAGTGCCACCATTGAAATCGCGGTCAGCAAAATAGAATGAGCCGGATGAATGGAGAGCATCATTAGAGGAAAGATCATAATTCACAGTCAGTAAATCAGTTTCACCGCCGCGAAAGGTCTGTGTACTGGTCGATCCACCGGTTATTGATATCATCCAATCACCTACCCCTAAACCGAAGTCTCCAGAGCCGGACATTTCTCCGGATGCCGACCCCGTATCTTTGTCCAGCGTTAAATAACCGGCAATCCTCATTGCAGTACCGTTGGCATAAAAGCCGCTATTACCCATTTGATCGGTACCACTGTGTAACCAGCTGCCTGAAAATCCAGCTGCGCTGCCTTTACCGATTTGGTAGGTTGTCGGTACCGCCCAGGTGGCACTTGGGGCAATTGCCGATAAAGAGGTTAATAGAGCTAACCCGGCAGACAATATTATTTTTCTATTCATTGATCATTCTCCAAAAAATTAATACATCAGTTTATTTCTCAAACTTAAATAAAGCAGAAACTGTGCCAGTTTAGTAATAACAATTAATATCAATAAGTTATATAAATAAACGCGCACTATTTTCCTGTAATGTGTTAAATATTTATACACTTTTTGTAGTTTGTGGCGATAATGAATTATGTGCAGACTAAACAAGGGCTGTATTGGTAGGAATTTCTTAGGGTTAGAGAATAAAAGTATCGAAACATAGCTATTAACGTATGTAAAATTATTTGACACTACTATTTCATCTGACTACATATTAAATATTATATTATTAATAACAATTATATACAGAAATGAATATTGGTTATTACAGCCATCTAAGCGCAGCTTTAGTGTTTATAATGTTTACGGTTTTGTTGCTGTTTACTAGCTTTAACAGCCGGCAGGGGAAAATACTTAGCGTCGTCATGATGATTCATGCGGTTTGGGCCTTACTGGCTGTCAATATCGCCAGGGGGGATCTAAATCAGTTTGGCGCCTACCATGTTTTCGAAACAATCCGCTACATCGCCTGGTATAGCTTTTTTTACATTCTTTTAACCCCATTACCGGGACAAACAGCGACAGGGAGTGCTGTTTTACGCCGGGCTCTGGTGGCTAGTATCGGGTTTGGCCTGTTCTTCCTCCTAGGCGAATTAGCTTCTTCTGCTTTACTGGCTTGGTTCGAACGCGAGGATATCGTTACACTCTGGGCTGTCGGGCATATATTCCTGGCTATCATTGGGCTTGCCATCATTGAGCAGCTATACCGCAATACCTCATTGCGCCAGCGTGAGGCCGTCAAGTATATGTTTCTGGGTGTCGGTGGTATTTTTGTCTACGATCTCTTTTTATATTCACAGGCGCTGCTTTATCGTGGTATTGACCGGGAAATCTGGGAAGTCCGTGGCGCGATCAGTGTACTGGTAGTCCCACTACTGGCGTTAACAACGGCCAGGAGCAAAGACTGGGCAACAAATATCTTCGTGTCGCGTCAAGCCGTTCTCAGTACCACAGCTATCCTTGGTGCTGGCATCTATTTAATGGTCATGGCGGCTGTAGGCTTTTATTTGAAAGAGTTTGGCGGCGGTTGGGGCCGGGCAGCCCAGATTTTGTTTTTCTCACTGGCCGTGCTATTGCTGGTTGCCGTCATGCTGTCGGGACATTTGCGGGCACAGGCGCTGGTTTTCCTGGGCAAACATTTTTATCGGAATAAATATGATTACCGGCGGGAATGGTTGCGCCTTACAAAAAAGTTGGATGCAAGTTATACAGAGCAAGACAGATTGGAAGCTGTTATCCAAGTATTCGCAAATATTACCGATGCACGCAGTGGCCTGTTGTTCATAAAAGGGCGAAAGGGTTACGAAAACGTTGCAGCCTGGCGTGCAAAGCGGATTAGCAAGGTCGGTGCAGCCACCAACGAACTCGCGTTGTTTCTGGATGAAACCGGTTATATTGTCAACATGATGGAGTTTGAGTCCCATCGGAATGAATATAGAAGTCTCAAGCTGCCCGAATGGGTGTCAAGTCTGGAAAGGCCCTGGTTGATCGTGCCCTTGTACAGCCCTGATGCTCTGATCGGTTTTGTCGTGCTCGCCAACCCGTTTCTTGTCCGTGATATCAACTGGGAAGACAGGGATTTGCTAAAAACCGTAGCCAAGCAGGTATCCAGTTATTTAGCCGTCATCAAAACTTCACAAGCGTTGTCAGAAGCCAGGCAGTTTGAAGTATTCAACAGGCTGTCGGCCTATATGGTGCACGATTTAAAGAATATTGCCGCCGAGCTGCAGCTGATCGCACACAATGCCGATAAGCATAAGGATAAGCCCGAGTTTTTGGACGATGCATTCGCTACGGTAAACCATGCGGCAGCGGAAATAGGCAGATTATTGGAGCAACTGCGTGGTAACGGGGTTCAGGCTGGGAAAAAGGTGCATATAGACTTGTGTACATTGTTACAGGAAGTCATGAGTAAGAAGCAGGGCAATTATCCAGTGCCGGAAATGGAAGCGCACTGTTCAGCAGGCCTGGTGCTGGCAGAAAAAAACAGGCTTATGAATGTGCTGTTGCATCTGCTGGATAACGCGCAACAAGCGACGCCGGATAGTGGATTTGTAAAGCTGTCCGTTGTACAGGGTGATGCGTCCCATGTGATCCGAATCAGGGATAATGGTTGTGGTATGGATGCCGAATTTATACAGAAACGCTTGTTCAACCCCTTTGATACGACAAAAGGCAATGCAGGCATGGGTATAGGGATGTACGAAAGCCGTGAATTCATTTATGAGTTGGGTGGTGAAATGCATGTTGAAAGCGAGCCGGGAAAAGGTACCCTGATCGAGGTACATATTCCCGCATTAAAAGAGGCGGGATAATGCAAGATCAATCGCTAAAACAGCTGCTAGTTGTAGAAGATAACCCAGGGATTCAAAAGCAATTGAAGTGGGCTTTCGAGGGTTATCAAGTGCACCTCGCTCAGGATCGGGTATCTGCGATGGCAGCATTGGAAAAATATAAACCGCCGGTTGTTACCCTGGATCTGGGGTTACCGCCAGACCCTGCCAATGCCTCTGAAGGACTCGCTCTACTGCAGGAAATATTACAGATTACACCGCATACCAAAGTGATTGTTGTTACCGGCAATAACGACCGGGACAATGCCCTCAAAGCGATATCGCTTGGTGCCTATGATTTTTACCAAAAACCAATAGATCCTGATGTGCTGACATTGATAGTGGATCGAGCCACTAATCTTTACGAACTTGAAGCCGAGAACCGGCGGCTGGAATCAACTAAAGTTAGCTCTCCGCTAGATGGCATTGTAGGCGCCAGTAAAGGCATACTGGAGGCGTGCCGTATGGTTGAAAAAGTGGGGCCTTCAGAAGCGACGACACTGATTCTTGGTGCAAGTGGGACCGGCAAGGAGTTATTTGCCAGAGCATTGCATCAGCTCAGTCCGCGTAAAGATAAGTCCATGATCGCGGTAAACTGTGCGGCTATTCCAGAGAACCTTCTGGAAAGCGAACTGTTCGGTTATGAGAAAGGCGCCTTTACCGGTGCCGTAAAGCGCACGCTGGGAAAAATTGAATACGCCAGTGGTGGAACATTATTTCTGGATGAAATTGGCGATATGCCACTTACCTTGCAAGCTAAATTGCTGCGTTTTTTGCAGGAGCGGGTGATTGAGCGTATTGGCGGGAGGGAAACCATTGAAGTTGATGTGCGAATTATTTGTGCGACCCATCAGGATCTATCAAAACTGATTAGTGAGCAGAAATTCCGTGAAGATCTGTACTATAGGATCAGTGAGATCGTGATGGAAATACCACCCTTGAAGGAACGGGAAGGAGACCGCATTTTACTCGCCAGAACTTTTCTTGAAGAACAAAGAAAACAGAATAAATCTGCGCCTGATGGCTTTAGTGAGGATGCCATTGGATGCATCGAACTCCATGACTGGCCAGGTAATGTGCGTGAGCTTGAAAACAAGATTAAGCGCGCAGTCGTACTGGCGGATGGAAACAAGATAACCTCGAGTGACCTGGGTTTTAATTCTGATTCAGTGGAAGGACACTCACTTAATTTAAGACAAGCCAGGGAAGGAGTCGAACGACAGGTCATCAGGCAGGCCTTGCTGATACATAACAGTAATATGTCACAGACAGCCAATGCTATGGGCATCAGCCGCCCCTCTTTATATAATTTAATGAAAAAACTAGGTATGTCAGATGAAACAGATAAAGTAGAAAATCAACGTGCGCATTAGTAATTGTTATTAGATGGGCAACTCAATAAAGTGAAAAGGGAATATTCCAGCAATACCTGGCGTATGGCAGTGACGTTACTCGCCATACTGTTGGGTTTTACCCTGATTACTTATCATCAGGCAGTCCAGTATCTTGCGGGTTTATGGAATCAACTGCTCGTTGGTGATTATGCACACGGTTATCTGGTGCTGGGTATCAGCTGCTACCTGATATTTAGTAATCGAAATAAATTATTTAAAAGCCAGCCTTGTCCCAATCCATGGGCTTTGTCTGGCATAGCGGCTGCCAGTTTGCTGTGGGTATTTTCTACCCTGGTTGATATCCAAGCGGCTCAATCTGTCAGCCTGTTGTTAATGCTCGCAATGGTTACCTGGTATATTCTGGGTTCCCGGCTTATGCGGAAACTATTGTTTCCAGTTTTATTTATCAGTTTTGCGCTACCGATCTGGTTCCCCTTGTCTCCGGTGCTGCAGGAAATTACAGCAGATGCTGTTTTCTGGCTAATTCGCGCAGCGAATGTGCCGGCTTTCAGGGAGCAGCATGTTATTTCTGTACCCGCAGGCCATTTATCTATAGAGGAGGCCTGTAGTGGGCTTCGCTACCTCCTGGCCGCTTTAACGCTTGGCTCCTTTTATGCCTATATCAACTATTCAACACTCCGCGCCAGGGTAGCTATTGTACTCATCTCGATCATTGCTGCGATTTTTACCAATATTGTGCGGGTATATATCGTGGTCTATCTCGCCTACAAAACCGACATGCAACATCCTATGGTTGAAGATCATTTATCGCTGGGATGGTATTTGTTTGGTGCGGTCGTGTTCTTTTTGCTTGTGCTTGATGCAGTACTCTATAAAAGGAGATTAAAAAAGAGCCGTACAAGTACCGTTGAGGCGCGAGAAAAAATACCCGTGTCGGCAACCTGTAAAGGTGAAAACGGGTATCCTATATATACACTGCTAGCATTTGCATTGATCGCAGCAGGGCCAGCGGCAGTCTGGTGGGTAAATAATCAGCCGGCCAGCAATAACGGGGAAATAACGCTTGAATTACCGGCTGGTATAGCCGGTTGGCGTGGGCCATTCCCCGCAACAGATGACTGGAGTCCGATTTTTAACGGGGCGGTTACAGACAAAAGAATATACAACAAAGATATAGATACAGTAGTTGTGTATTTTGGCTACTACCCTGAACAAAGACAAGGCAGTGAGTTGATTAATGAACTAAATCAGATTGGAGGGGGCGATAAATGGCGTAATGTATATGCGCAGGGGCGTGTGAGAATAAAGAGTAATCAGAAGTTTATAGAGCAATTGATCGAGAATAACGGAGAAGAACGCCTTCTAATCTGGTACTGGTACATTGTCAATGGTCAGCCTGTGACTAATCAATATCAAGCCAAGCTATTACAAGTTTTGGGTATTATTACAAGGCATCCGCAGGCCGCAGTATTAGCTATTGCAACGCCCATGGGAGAAGATACGGATCCAGCTAAGGAGAAATTAGAGGATTTCCTGATTACGATGCAGGGGCAATTAAATAACATTGAGTCAATAGTGTCAGTTCAGCAAACCAGTCAGTGATAAGGCTGGAAACCATTTCAAATTTCACTAAAATTGGGGAAAGATTTGAGTACTAATATATTAGGCTTGTCTGCCTTTTATCATGACAGTGCGGCTGCTCTGGTAGTCGAGGGTAAGATAGTTGCCGCCGCCCAAGAGGAACGTTTTACGCGCAAGAAGCACGATGCCGGTTTCCCCGCGCATGCCATCGAATCCTGCCTGGATGAGGCCGGTCTGGTATTGAGCGATATCGATTACATCGCCTTCTACGATAAACCCCTGATCAAGTTCGAGCGCCTGCTGGAAACCTACCTGTCTTTTGCGCCTAAGGGGATTCGTTCTTTTATCGCCGCCATGCCCGTATGGTTGAAGGAAAAGCTATTCCTAAAAGAAATGTTGAAGAGAGACCTGGCAGCCTTGGGCGGCATCAAGAAGGACGATTTGCCCCCACTGCTGTTTAACGAACACCACAAATCCCACGCTGCCTCGGCGTTCTACGCCAGCCCGTTTGAGAAGGCTGCCGTGTTATGCCTGGACGGGGTCGGTGAATGGGCCACCAGTTCCGTGTGGCTGGGGGAGGGTAATCAGCTGATCCCGCAATGGGAGCTCAATTTCCCGCACTCGCTGGGGTTACTGTACTCAGCTTTCACTTACTACACGGGGTTCAGGGTTAATTCCGGTGAATACAAACTCATGGGCCTGGCGCCCTACGGCGAGCCCAAATACGTCGACCTCATTCTGGATAACTTGCTGGATTTGAAAGCAGACGGCACCTTCCGGCTGGATATGAGCTATTTCAACTACGCCACCGGTCTGACCATGACCAACCGCAAGTTCGATACGCTGTTTGGCGCCCCGGCCCGCGAATCTGAATCCACAATCAGCCAGCGTGAAATGGACATCGCCCGTTCCATTCAGGTGGTGACGGAAGATATTGTGCTAAAAATCTGCAATACCGTCCACCAGGAGCTGCAGACCGACTACCTGTGTCTGGCTGGGGGTGTCGCCCTAAACTGTGTTTCAAATGGTCGTATATTGCGCGAGGGACCCTTCAAGGAACTCTGGATCCAGCCTGCGGCCGGTGATGCCGGCGGTGCGGTGGGCGCGGCGCTGACGACCTGGTACGAGTACCTGGACAAAGGGCGAAGCGTCAACGGCGCAGATTTTATGGCCGGTTCCTTCCTTGGCCCGCGCCATAGTAATCAGTCGATTACTGACTATCTGGATTCTGTCGGGGCGAAGTACCAGCAACTGGATGATACCGAGCTGATGCCAAAACTGGCCGAAGTTCTGGAGGGTGAACAGGTGCTGGGCTGGTTCCAGGGGCGGATGGAGTTCGGTCCCCGCTCGTTGGGTGGCCGGTCTATCATCGGCGATCCCCGCAGTAAAAAAATGCAGTCGGTGATGAACCTGAAGATCAAATACCGGGAATCGTTCCGGCCCTTTGCCCCGGTGGTCATGGCTGAAAAGGTTTCTGATTGGTTCGAAATTGACTGCAAGAGTCCCTATATGTTGCTGGTTGCTCCGGTCAAGGCGGATAAATGTGTGACCATGACCGAAGAACAGGAAAAACTGTTCGGTATCGAGAAGTTGAATATTCCACGCTCCGAGATACCAGCGGTGACCCACGTAGACTATTCGGCCCGCATACAGACCGTCCACCTGGAAACCAACCCCCGCTTCCACCAGTTGCTGGATGCCTTTGACCAGCGCACCGGTTGCCCGGTGCTGGTAAACACCTCGTTCAATGTCCGCGGGGAACCCATCGTCTGTACCCCGGAGGATGCCTACCGCTGTTTCATGCGGACCGAAATGGATTACCTGGTGCTGGAAAATGTCCTGGTGGCTAAAACCGATCAGCCGGAATGGAAAGAAGACGGCGATTGGCGCGATGAATTTGCATTGGATTAAATTATGACAATAGTAATTCCAGAACTCGATAACAGCGGTTTGCGTAAATTCGGCCTGATGATGGCCGGTATCATCTGCCTACTGTTCGGGCTGTTTTTCCCGTGGGTATTCGATTACGGCATCCCGAATTGGCCCTGGATCGTAGGTGGAGTCTTTGCCACACCTGCACTGCTATTTCCGGCTGCCTTGAAGCCGGTCTACCATGTCTGGATGAAAATCGGCCATGCACTGGGCTGGTTCAATACGCGGCTGATTCTCGGTATAGTGTTTTATCTGATGGTATTACCGATGGGGCTGATAATGCGCCTGTTTGGCAAGGATCCCATGGCCCGGAAACTGGATCAATCTACCGTAAGCTATCGTAAAAAGAGCGCGCGCCATCCCAAAGAACAACTGGAGAAACCGTACTGATGCTGGATCTTATAAAAGATTTATGGGGTTTCATGAGACACCGCAAGAAATTCTGGCTCGCACCATTGATTGTTATGTTGCTCCTGCTGGGTAGCTTGATTGTATTATCCCAAGGCTCAGCCGTGGCACCGTTTATTTATACACTCTTTTAACTGACTACGAATTAAAGCGTAGGTGCATCTTTATGGTGCTAATCTAAATGGATATGCCAGCTGGCCGATGTGTGGCTTAGTACGCGATAATTTTCTAAGGAAGATGCATTTTTGAATGCCAAAAGGACTGAGCATGAAATTGATAAGTAACTTGAGGGTCAAATTCAAGTATCTACTTATAGTGTCATTATCTATAAGCTTGCTGGCTTGTGGCAACTTTAGTCAAGATGAAACCCAAATGATGCAAAGTGCCAGAGATTATCTGGACAAAGGTGATCTACGCGCTGCTGCCATCGAATTAAAGAATGTGTTGCAACAAAATCCGCAACAAGGCGAGGCGCGTTATACACTCGGCCGTATCAATATGCGCATGGGTGATTTGCCATCGGCCGAAAAAGAATTCAGGCGGGCTGATCAAACTGGCTGGAATAAATCGATGTCACAAGTCGGACTTGCCGAGGCATTGCTGGCACAGAGAAAATTTGAAGAACTGTCTGATGCAATTAATTTAAATGAAAGTTATGAACCAGTAGCTCAAGCTAATCTTTTGGCTATACAGGCAGCTGCTGAAATCAGTAGTGATAGGCGTAAAGCTGATCAACTACTTGAACAAGCAATTCAAATCCAGCCGGAAGCATTGCATGTATTGAGAACGCAGATCGGATTTCTGATGGCGGATGCCAAAAATGATGCAGCTTTGCATTTGATTGAAACGGCGTTGCAAGAATATCCTGAGCAATACGAATTACTATTTTGGAAGGCGCAGCTACTGGTCAATACCAACCAAATTCAGGATGCAAAAAAAGATTACGAAAAACTGATCGAACAAGAACCTCGTGGGCTCGTAACACTATTTGGCCGGTTGGCCAGAATCAGCTTGACCAAATTATTAATATTAGAACAAAAATACGAAGCTGCTGAAGCTATTGTCAAGCCACTACTTGCGCAGAATGCTAAAGACGGCGAGGCACTCTATTTGAGCGGCTTGTTGGCGTTTCGTAAGAAAGACTATGACCGTGCGGAAATCTTAATCAGGAAAGCGTTGTCACAAAATGCCAATCATCTCCCCAGCCAGTTGATACTGGGTTCAGTAAGCTATTCCAAAGGGGATTTAGAGCAAGCGGTTCACTTTCTCAATAAATATATTAGGGTTGTACCAGATAACCAGGAAGTTCGAATACTGC
>CAYPEL010000028.1:11881-22829 GCA_964409635.1 uncultured Gammaproteobacteria bacterium
GAGGCGCAAGAGTTGCTGCGATCAACCGCGGAAAACGGAACAAGTGATGCGGAGTTGCTGGCGCTTCTTGGGCTGTCCAAAATCCAGAGTGGTGAGAAGGAAAGCGGGCTCAAACAGTTGGTGCAAGCAGTTACAGCTGATCCAGAAAACGTTGCAGTACGAATAGAACTAGCTAAGGCGCTTCTGGCGGTAGGTGATACAAAACCGGCTATTCAGGAATTACTGGATATAATGGAAAAGGAAGGAGATAAAAAGAATGCAGAAAAACTTCTAGTAATAGCCTATGTGCGTCATGGAGAGCATGTTAAAGCTATCGATACAGTGCTCGGCCTCCTGGATAAACAACCAATGGATCCTGAGACGCTTATACTGGCAAGCTACGTATATGAAACAAAAGGTGACTATGCACAAGCACGCAAATATCTAAGTGAAGTGCTGGAAAGAAACCCGGAATATTTGCAGGCAGCCATGGCAATGGCTCGGCTTGAATATTCAGCCGGCAACCCTATGAAGGCTTATGCAATCTATGAAGCTACTGCCAGAGACAACCCCAGCGCTACAGCGCCCTTGCTTGCACTGGCGGCTATGGCAGAAAAGCAAGGCAATATAGATGAAATGGTTGGCTGGTTCGAGGAAGCCAGAAAACGGGATGCAGGCGATGTTAAAATTACGCTGGCACTCGCTGGTTTTTACCTTACACATAACCAGACCGGTAAAGCCAGTCAGTTAGTTACTGAGGCGGAAAATAGATCGCCTGAAAAGTCAGTCGTTTTATTGATGCGCGCACGTGTATTGATGGCACAGAAAAATTATAGCAAAGCCTCAACTCAATTAATGCGGCTTGTTTCTATGGAGCCTGATTCGCCGAATGTTCGGTTGATGCTCAGTAATTCATTATTGCGTTTGGGTCAGATAGAAGAGGCCCACGATGCACTGGCCCCTGTCCTTGAAAAACATTTGCAGCATGTGCCCGCTCTAGTCCTGGCAACTGAAATAGCTATCCGAAGTGGTAAGTTTGACAGGGCAAAGGAGCACATTGCTTCTATGAGACAGGCTGGAGTAAAAGAGAATGTAGCTGATGAGTTGGATGCACGGGTGATGCTTCAACAGAAACTCTACACCAAAGCCAGTGCACTCCTGACGCGTATAGTTGAAAAAGAGCCGACAGAAGAACGCGCTATCCTGTTATCGGAAGCGCTAAGCAGAGCGGGGAATCAGAATAAAGCAATCAGTCTGCTTCAGAATTGGGTAGATCAACACCCTGCACATGTCCGGGCTCGCGAATACCTGGCTATAGCGTACCAAGGCATAAGTGAAAACAGTAAAGCAATACAGCACTATGAGGAAATTCTTAAATCAGAGCCAGATAAGCAAGTAGTCTTAAATAATCTAGCCTGGTTATACGGCCTGAACAATAACCCTCGCGCGCTTGGATTAGCAGAGCGCGCCTACCAGATTGACTCGGCGGATCCGGGCATTCTGGATACCTATGGTTGGCTGCTTATAAATCAGGGGCAAGTAAAAAAAGGCCATAAATTATTAAACAAGGCTGTGAAAGCGTTACCCTCGGAACCGGAAATTCGCTTCCACTTTGCAATCTCCCTCTATAAAATGGGCAAGACCGCAGAAGCTTTTGATAGGTTAAGGAAATTGTTGTCTGAGGAAAACTCTTTTGTAGGCCGTGAAGAGGCGATAAAACTGCTTTCTAGAAATTAAACTGGTTGCTTGAAAATTTATAGTAACCACAGTAAAAACAGATAGTTAATAAATATGGTAATCTAGCCTTAATCAATCTCACACGCTTCTAAAGTATCTTTTGGCTGACACTATTAATTCTTACTTAATAAAAGGCTTTACAAGCCGATTCTGTAAACAAATTAATAGTTAAATATGAAAAATTGAGAGTCCGGGAATATGCGCGGTTATAATGACTGTATTTATATGGAAGAGAAAGATTCGTAAAGATGGAAGAGCTTATAAATAAAATTTATACGTCAATTCATAGTATGTGGGCGTATCGCTGGTCTGCACTACTAATAGCGTGGATTTTGTCTATCTGTAGCTTGGCAGTTATTTATGGTATGCCGAATCAATATAAGGCAAAAGCAACCGTCTATATTGATACGAGTTCTATCATGAAACCCCTTCTTAAAGGGCTTGCCGTGGACACAGATGCAAGCGCTGACCTTGCGATGGTTAAGCAAGTGCTGCTTAGCCGGGAAACTCTGAAATCAGTTATCCGGGAAACAGACATGGATCTGGAAGCTGATACGCCGGTTGAAATAGAACAGCAGGTTGTATCGTTGGCGCAATCAATAGAGCTTATATCAAGCAGCGATAAAAAAAGACGTAGAAGAGGCGGAGGACAAACCTTTGAAATTGCCTACCAATCAACATCTGCAGACCGTGTTTATCAGGTTGTTTCTAAACTGTTAAACGAGCTAATAGAAAATACGCTGGGCTCAAACCGAGCAGATACAAAGATGGCTCAAAGCTTTCTTAGTAAACAGATTGCTGATTATGAAAAACGGCTGCGTGAAGCAGAAGAACAATTGGCTGATTTCAAGAAAAAGAATGTTGGGCTTATGCCTGATGAGAAGGGTAATTACTATGACCGCCTGCAGCGGGCAGTCAGCGAGTTGAAAAACACCAAATCACAATTAAGAAGGGCGCGTCAAAAGCACAGTGAGCTGGTCAAGCAAGTCAGGGGCGAGACTGCAATTCTGGATAATAATCTTACGGGTGACAGGCTGCGCAATTACCAGGAGCAATTGTCGGAACTTCAGTCGAGATTTACAGATCAGCATCCCGATGTGTTGGCGCTGAAGGCCAGGATTACCGACTTACTCGAGAACAAACCCAGTAGTAGCTTCAGTACCGGTGATGATGGCGTGCCGATAGCATACAACCCCGTTTATCAGGAGCTTAAGATCCTGGCGAGTGATGCCAGTGTTGAGGTGGGCTCATTATCAATACAATACGAAGAGCAGCAGCAGCAGGTTGAAGCATTAAAGGAGTCTGTTGATGCGATACCTCAAGTTGAAGCGGAGCTCTCCAGATTGAACCGGGATTACGAGATCACTAAGGATAGATACTTGAGTTTGATTGGGCGGCTGGAATCAGCTCGTTTGACAGAACAGGCTGATCAAAACAGAAGCGAAGTCACCTTTCGTGTGATTGAACCCCCGGTCGTGCCATTGCAACCGTCTGGCCCAAACAGACCATTGCTATTGGCGGCAGCGCTTTTACTGGCGCTTGCTGCTGGGTTGGGCTGGAGTTACCTGAGAACAATGCTGCACCCGACTTATACCAATTTTTCACAACTTAAGGAAAATATTGGGCTGCCTGTGCTTGGAGCGGTTAGCCTGTATCGTGATCCCACCCATATTCGTCAACGAAAATTGCAGCTGATGGCTTTTATGCTGTCCATCATTGTTCTTTTTGCAGGGTTTGGGGGTGCAGTTTTGTATCAAGATAGCGGTTCTGCATTAGTCATGGGCATAATGGGGCAAAGTGGATTAAGCGTATGAGTTACGGCGACAGCGACAATCAGAAATCTTCTGTGGCAGTGCGATTAGCCGCCGTACATGAAAGCGCAGTGGTTGAGGCTGAAATAGAAAGCCAGCCGGGAATAAGTAGTGGTGAGATTCTACCTGATACTATTTTCCTGAGAGAGCGTTTACTTGAAAAAAATATGCTGGTTTCAGGATCCACCCTGGGCCAGGACATTAAGGATGAGTATCGTAGAATCAAGCGTCCACTGTTATCCAATGCATTCGGAAAAACCGCTTCCATTGTTGATCAGGGCAACCTCATTCTTGTCACTAGCTCTGTGCCAGGCGAGGGTAAAACCTACACCGCAGTGAATCTAGCGCTATCAATTGCCCAGGAAAAAGATAATACAGTACTGCTGGTGGATTGTGATGTCACCAAGCAGGGCACAAGCCGCCTGTTAGGCGTTGAAAGCCGGCCGGGAATAACCAATATTATTGAGGATGACTATTTCAAGATCAGTGACGGGATGCTGCGGACCGATATCCCCGGACTGACACTATTACCCGCTGGTAAATATCACGATTACGTGACGGAATTACTATCTAGTAACAGAATGGCTGATATAGTAGAGGAACTGTCCAAGCGCTATCACGACAGAATCATCATATTTGATGCACCTCCTATGCTTTCAACACCCCAGACCCAGATACTGGCTAGTCTGGTTGGCCAGATAGTTTTTGTTATAGAGGCGGGTGGTACACCAAATGCCGTGGTAGAGGATGCATTGGAAATGTTGCCTGAAGAAAAAGCAGTAGGCCTCGTATTGAACAAGAGTGTAAGCATTACGAATCGTGGCGGATACTATTATGGATACTATACTCCGTATGGCGAAAGTGAAGACTGAGCCGTGTCCTCGGCTAACATCAGTAGTGGCCCTGGCGGGTTAGTCAATGCACTGACAGTTGATGTAGAAGACTATTTTCACGTTTCTGCATTTGCGCAATCAATCAAGCCTGAAGACTGGTCATCATTTAAATCCAGGGTAAGCCAGAATACCCGGCGGCTGCTAGATCTGTTCGATGAATATGGCGTCAAAGCGACGTTCTTTGTTTTAGGCTGGGTGGCGGAACGCGAGCCTGACCTTATCAAGGAAATCGCTGAGCGTAATCACGAGGTAGCTTGCCACGGGTACAGCCACCAGCTGGTTTATAACCAGACACCCGAAGTTTTCAGGGACGAGACACTCCGCTCCAAGAATATATTGGAGGATATCGTTCAAATGCCGGTGCGCGGTTACCGTGCTGCCAGCTATTCGATAACAGAGCGATCCCGCTGGGCGTTAGATATTCTCGTTGAAGCGGGGTTTGACTATGACTCCAGCATTTTCCCCATCCGTCATGACCGCTACGGTATGCCTGGCACACCGGAAAACCCTTACGTATTGGAAACGGCCGATGGCAATTCTCTCGTTGAATTCCCCCTGTCGACTGCCAAACTATTAGGATACCGGCTCCCCGTGGCCGGAGGCGGCTATTTCCGGCTCTATCCATATAGTCTGACAAAGGCGGGGTTGGGGCAGATTAACCGGAAACAGAAACCCTTTATCTTTTATTTGCATCCTTGGGAAATAGATCACGAACAGCCCAGGATCGAAACTACTCTCCTCTCGCGCTTCAGGCATTACAACAATCTGGCTAAATGTGAACCGAGACTCAAGCGGTTACTAACAGATTTCCGCTTCGATAGTACGCTTGGCGTATTAAAATCTTTAAAACTGATCACAGCATAGTTAACCATCCTGATCTTTTAGGCTCATTGGAGCAGGTTGTGCCCCGATACAGTGTCTCATCCCATTTAGTAACAAAACTGGATGAAATAGAAACTCAATGGCTTGATCTACAGAGCCGTGCAGATTGCTCGTATTTCCAGTCATGGGGCTGGATAGGCACCTGGATGGAGCAGATCGGCTTAAACATGAAGCCTGTTATCGTTGAGGTGCATTCAGATCAACACTTAATCGGCCTTGGCTTGTTTGTAATAAAAAATATCAAGCGCCGTAAAATCATACGTTCCTCCGCCTATTTCTTGAATGAATATCCCTTTGATGGGAAAAACATGGTGATCGAATATAACGGGTTGCTGGCGGAAAAAGGGTCTGAACAGATTGTCTATAAAGAAGCGGTGCATTATTTATTTCAGCAATTCAAAGATATTGATGAGTTTCATTTTGGCGCATTAGCGGACGGCATCAATCTTGAATGTCTTAAGCGATCAAGAAACGATAAGGTGCAATTCATAGTCAACGAAATATCACCTGCCTGGAAGGTCGATCTTTCAGCCTTTTCTGCAGGTCTGGACGGTTATCTTACAACATTAAGTAAAAACCGGCGGGGTCAAATCAGGCGTTCAGTTAAGTTGTATGAAAAACAGGGTGTTTTACAGCTGGAGGAAGCGCGGACTACTGAGGAAGCATTTGTCTATTTTAAGGAACTGGAAGCTTTACATACCAAACGTTGGCAAGCGAAAGGCAAGCGAGGTGTTTTTGCCAACCCCGTCTGGGTGAATTTTCACCAATCCCTAATTAAATCCCGGTTTGATAGCGGCGAAGTCCAGCTACTTAGGGTCAGTCATTCACAATCGGTAATTGGCTGTCTATATAATTTCATTTGGAACGGCGCTGTGTATGTTCTCCAGACAGGTTTCAAGACTTCTAATGACCCGCGCCTGATGCCGGGCTATGTGACCCATTCATTGGCGGTTGTATATAATAAGAATAAAGGTAAGGCCGTTTACGATTTAATGCACGGTGATTCATTGTATAAACGAATTTTGTGTAATCAAAGCCAGAATCTCAACTGGGTTGTCATGCAAAGACCGCGGTTTAAGTTTGCGCTGGAAATGTGGGCTACCTGCCTAGTCAGAAAATACAGGAAGGCGTTAAAGTAAATAGGTTTTAAAAAAGAGGCGGTGAACTGTTAGCCTGTATTTTTGATCTGTTCGATGTCTTTATATGCTACCAAATCCCTTTCCATAGGCTTGGCATTCCTGAATTTGTGCTTGGCATATTCGATCCAGCTACAGTACTGAATGAAATCTTCTATGGAATCAGGCAAAGCAAAACGGGGGAGTCTGAATAGTTGGTTGTCCTGCTTGCTTTGCGTTTCGACATATTCCGGGCTTGTTGATACTGCGCCGAGATAACCCTGGCGCTTCAATGCATTTATTTCTCGTTGGCCGAAATCCATAGCCCTTCCTGTTGGATAGCAAAATATTTTAACCGGCTTGGCCAGTT
Organism: uncultured Gammaproteobacteria bacterium; assembly: GCA_964409635.1. Classification (GTDB taxonomy): domain Bacteria; phylum Pseudomonadota; class Gammaproteobacteria; order DSM-19610; family DSM-19610; genus CAYPEL01. Next base: position 18,669 of record CAYPEL010000028.1, read on the forward strand.
CTTTTTGCATTGTATTCCAGGATTCGAGGATTTCCATTTCCAGAGCGTCGGCTGTTAACCTTGACAGGATGTGGTGAGACACTGAATGCGGCGCAAACTGCACGCCCGTGGTTTCAAGGTTACGTGCACTTTCCCAGGTCATAGGCGTGTAGGGTGCTGGTATTTGCTCTGGAATAACCACATCTGCATCCTGTGTAAGTTGGTGCAAAATACCGGGCACATGCTCCGCACTGATTTCCCTTATCAGATTTTGAATAGTTCGTTTGGCGTTTCTTCTGCTGTTTATAGAGTTGAGCTTTAATTCCAGGCACTTGCCTGCAATATTGATGACCAAAGCAGGTTTTTTCGAAGTTTCAGTTAACCATGAGACTTGTGCATCCCAAGGCCATACAGCCCGGTCGAGCATGCCGGTGATTACAAAAAAAGTGAGCGGGCAATTATATTCATGGAATATGGGTGCAGCCACTTCAGCTTGATCTAAATAGCCATCATCCATGGTAAACGCTACAGCCTTGGGGGGTAAGGGCCGCCCATTTTTTAGCGCAAGAGCGAGCTGTTCCAAAGTAATATAGGTGTAATCTTGTTCCTGTAAGTATGCCAGGCAGCGGCGTAGATGATCTGGTTTTGTGCCGCCTAAGTTGGGAAAGTGCTCTGATGACATACGGTGGAGCATAAAAATAGGTACGCCGCAGCCCAATATTTTTGTGGCGGCAGCTGACACGAATCGGCTGCCAAGCGCAGGTATAATAATTTTTTTTAATTTTAAAAACATAAAGTTATTAACTATTTGTAAAATAAATATTAAGATATCATTTCGCTCAGAATCAAGGCAGATTCTTAACGATTGGTGGACCTATCAGCTTTGTTATATATAGCGGTAATCGTTTCCAAATATTGATTGCCAGCGCATATTTAGGGTTATTTGGGTTTAAGGCCGGTAACGTCCCATTGGCCTGTAACCAATAATGCCAATACATCTGCTGAGGTTCCGCTCCCCATTGCTGCTTAAAGCGGAAAGTACCCGACCCTTTACTGGAGCGGCCAAAATCAAACTGCTTGTACTGGTTTTCCAGAGCGAATTTCAAGACTTCCCAATAAAGCAGCATATTGATACTGAGATGATTGACGTCCCTGATTGTGGAGGCCCAGGGTATTTCCAGAAGTGTTCGATGCCCGATCAGAAAACAGGCAGCAACCGGACGCGTGTCCAGTGACACAGTAATGATTTTGCAGGCCTTGGGAAAAGACTGCAGGATATTCCTAAAAAAGGATTTTCCGTAAACGGGGGTGCCCAGGTCGCGCATATTTCTTGCGAAGACTGAATAGAAATCGTCCAGGCGTTCAAGTCCGCCCGATAATACTTTTGTGTTTTCCTTCTGTGAACGTCTGATTTGTGCGCGTAGTTTCGGCGCGAAGGATGCCCAAAGCGTATCGGCAGTATTAGGCAGCTGTAAAATCATGTTCACTTTTTCCGAGCGAACGGCCAAGCCTTCACGGGGAATCGTGTCACGGTATTCGATATGGCTGGCGTACCTATCTGCGGCGTAATCATTCGCCGCTAGCATAAGCTTTTGCTCAATAGACGGGTGATCTGCAATTGCGCCACCATAATTAAAGTACGGCATGGAAACCAGGTAATTGCCAAACAGCCTGCTTTTTAGGTGAACCAGTGGCAGGATGCCAACGATGTTATTTCCTGCGTCACGGGCATAAAAAAACAAGCCTGGGTGACCAAATGATTTCCTGATCAGATCCCGCCATTCAGCCTTGTGATAAATGGACGCTGCGGGATTTGATGCTACGTATTTATTCCAGTCTGAATGCTCCCCATCCAACAGTGAAACTGTAATCTCTTCGCCAGGCTCCTGTGGCATCACATAATGGCGTTCCCCGGTCGTATGCCGGGTATGGTCGCTGGCTTGTTCGACTGATTTCCCGGCTTCAAAAAAGCTGAGGATTTTAGCTTCAGTCTCGGCAAGCGCTGTATTAATCGTTTTGAATTGTTTGCTGGTTTCCTGCATTTCAGCTTTGAGAACATCTATCGATTTGCCCTCACGCTTCGCTACCCCGATTTGTCTGGAAAGCATTTGTTTCTGATGACGTAGCTCCTTGAGCGTCGCCTTCTGTTGAAGATACAGATTCCGGTATTCCTGTAGCGCCGGAGGTACCGGCTCCGCAGCAGCGGGCTGAATCTGCTGTAATACAGAAACGGGGTCTGTGAGTATTTCCTTTCTTGATGGTTCCGAATTAACGTTCATACCCATCCCGATATACGTGCGAGAAAGGATGTCCTGTCACTAGTAACGTCTTCGTGAATCCCGATACGGGAAAGCTGATGACTGTCCGTGGTGCTGGAACTCCAGCCAGCCGTAGTGGTAACGGCGCCGGCATAGTGTTGTTTGACTAATGCCAGTGATTTCGCGCAGTAGTCGCCGTTCGGGAAACAAAATGTGTTCACTTCCCGGCCGGTCTGTTGTTCGATATGCGCCTTGCTGGTGATAATTTCTTTTTCAACGACGCTGTCTGCTGTACTGGCATTTAACCGTATATGCCGGCAAGTATGGCTCCCCATCTCAATTAGGCCGGTTTCCACCATCTCGTGGGTTTGATCCCAATTCAGGAGAGAAGGTGCGCGATGTGGGTATTCGATACCAAGCGATTGTTCAATCTCGTCCAACCGGGCATGTATTTCCTGGTCAGGGAATGCCTTGATGGCGGCGATCAACCTGGTTGTTTCCTCGCGAGTCGGTATCTGGTTGGAGAATTGATAGTTTGTAGCGGTTTCTTTCAGCCACGCGAGTTTTGGGTGGGACCAATCTCGAGGCCGGGTTCCTGCGAGCGTCGTCACCAGGCGGGCCAGTCGCTCCGGCCAGAACATCTGACGGGTTCCGATCATGTCAGAAACAAGAAAGATAGTCGCAGGAGCAGACGCTGCTTTCAGTATAGGGAAGGCAAACTCATAATTATCCGCCCAGCCGTCATCAAAAGTGATAGCGCAGGCCATTGCGGGCAGGGGGCGGCCATTTTTCTTGCTTTTAAGCCATTCAGAAAGACTAGTAAATTCAAAGAATTGCTTTAGTATATTAAGATGATTTGTAAAAGACTCAGGCGTTACCGTCATGCCGGGTTCTTCAATCTGGGTACGCATGTCATCCGCAGGAAGAATCCGGTGATACATGAGGATCAGCAAGCGGGGTGTTTTATGGGCGCGCGCGTGTGGCCCCAGTCGTGCTGCTACAGCCTGTAATCCCTGTTTGACCAGGCGTTTAACGGGGTTAGGTCTAGTCATGATCCCTGCTTGGTGAAGTAAAGCGGGTGGTCGAAGTTTGCCAACCGTTCACGTATATTCTGAAATTATAATATCGATCAAAGCGTATTTTTCTTAATCTAATGAAGACAATTCTACATTGTATTGATACCACCGGGCCAGGCGGTGCGGAAACGGTATTTATCGACCTGGCAACCCGACTGCCAAAAGATAAATACCGCCCGGTCGTAGTCATTCGTGGTAAAGGCTGGGTTTATGAAGAGCTTTGCCGGCGGGGTGTAAAGCCAATCTTGCTCGATGCCAAAGGTTCCTTTAACTTGCACTATCTTTCTGCGCTTCGCAAACTGATTCGAAGCGAGGGCGTGGATCTGATTCAGTCTCATTTGCTGGGATCTAACGTCTACTGCTCTCTGGCCGGCCTGCTGACAGGTACGCCCGTTGTCGCCACTTTTCATGGTTCCGTTGATATCGGAGAGAACGAGCGTTTTAAAGGGTTAAAATTTGGCGCAATCAATTATGGCGCTGCTTGTGTGGTGCCGGTATCCGACCGGCTTCGGGATGACATACTAAACCGGACATCACTCAAACCCGGTAAAACACGGGTTATCTACAACGGTATTGACACACAAGCCTTCTTGCGGCCGCGTTCTGATTCATTGCGTCAAAAATATGGCTGGTCCAGCGAAGAGGTCATCATCGGCAGCCTGGGTAATATCAGGCCGGCAAAAGGCTACGATATCCTGATAAAGGCAGCTTCTCTTTTGGCCAATAGTCCCAAATCTTACCGCTTTGTCATCGCCGGGCAGAGCAACAGCAGCTTGAAAGACGAATTGCTCGCGCTGAGAAAAGAGATGGAGCTTGAAGATCGCGTGCAGTTTCTCGGCTTCATCGAT
>CAYPEL010000029.1:0-22647 GCA_964409635.1 uncultured Gammaproteobacteria bacterium
ACAGCCTCGTAGTGGTCAACTGGGGTTTCGTAGGATCATACAACCTGACATAATCGAAGGTTATAACCTGACCTCTATACCTTTTGAAGCCATTTCCTGTTTGGCTTCACCAATACTGTATTCAGCAAAATGGAAGATGCTCGCTGCCAGCACCGCATCAGCACCACCTTCGATGACACCGGCTGATAAATGTTCCAGTTTACCCACACCGCCTGAAGCGATTACCGGCACTTCAACCGCCTCGCTGACAGCGCGGGTCAATGCCAGATCAAAGCCATTTTTAGTGCCATCCCGATCCATACTGGTCAACAGGATTTCACCTGCACCATAGGCAACCATTTTAACCGCCCACTCGATGGCATCAATTCCGGTTGGCTTACGGCCACCGTGGGTAAAAATTTCCCAGCGCGGCTGCGCTCCCGCTGCGACCTGTTTAGCATCGATAGCGACAACAATACACTGTGACCCAAAGCGTTCTGCCGCTGCACCCACAAATTCAGGATTAAACACTGCCGCAGTATTGATCGCGATCTTATCTGCACCAGCATTGAGCATACGCCGAATATCCGCCAGTTCGCGAATTCCCCCACCCACCGTCAGTGGAATAAACACCTCACCCGCCACTTCTTCGACGACGTGCACCATGGTTTCACGCTGGTCTGAACTGGCCGTTATATCCAGAAAAGTGATTTCATCCGCACCTTGTTCATCGTAACGCCGCGCCACTTCGACGGGATCGCCAGCATCGCGGATATTTACAAACTGGACACCTTTAACGACGCGGCCGGCATCAACATCGAGACAGGGAATAATACGTTTGGCGAGCGGCATGGAAATGATATTTTGAGAATGGGTATGGCTCAATAGAAGGCTTTATAAATCGACAATAGCCTGGGCTTCCCCAAGATCAATCGTGCCTTCGTATAAGGCCCGTCCGATTATGGCGCCCGTAATACCTTCTTCGGTCACCTTTTGCAGCGCACGAATATCCTCCAGGTTACTAATGCCACCCGAAGCAATAACCGGTATGGTAATACTACTCGCCAGTTTCACCGTAGCTTCGACATTGACACCCTGCATCATGCCATCGCGGCTGATATCGGTATAGATGATGGATTCAACACCATCACGCTCAAAATGCTGCGCCATATCGATTACATCGTGATGGGATAACTTGGACCAACCATCGATCGCCACCTTACCGTCTTTAGCATCCAGACCGACGATGATGTGGCCGGGAAATTCCATGCAAAGATCATTAATAAAATGTGGCGCACTCACCGCCTTTGTGCCAATGATGGTGTACTGCACACCCGCGTCCAGATAGAGTTGCACCGTGTCCTCGTCCCGGATGCCGCCACCCACCTGAATCGGCACCTCCGGGAAAGCTTCCACTATACGGTGTATGACATCCGCATTCACCGGCTTGCCTGCAAAGGCACCATTCAGATCAACCAGGTGCAAACGCTTGGCGCCCGCATCAACCCAGCGCTTAGCCATATCCAGTGGGTCGTCAGCAAAAATAGTTGCATCGTCCATACGACCCTGACGGAGGCGGACACACTTGCCGTCTTTAAGATCAATGGCTGGTATCAATAACATAGTTAGATTCTGGCCTTGTTGTTTGATTCCCCGGTACCGCTAGACAGTACCGTCCCAAAGTGAAAAATTTTTAAGCAGCGCCAAACCGGCGTGCTGGCTCTTCTCCGGATGAAACTGTACCGCATACAGGTTTTCCCGCGCCAGCGCACAGGCAAACTTATTGCCATGTTCAGAAGTGCCGCTGATTAATGCAGCCTCATCCGGCGTTGCAAAATAACTATGTACAAAATAAAACCGGCTATCCTGGTCAATCCCCTGCCACAGGGGATGTGCGGTCTGATGCACCTGATTCCAGCCCATATGCGGAATCTTCAGCCTGTCGCCAGAGTTATCGGTCAGTGGGTGATCGAATCTCCGCACCGTGCCACCGACGATCCCCAGACAACGGGTATTATCATTTTCCTCACTGCTGTCCAGCAACGCCTGCAATCCTACACATATTCCCAGAAAAGGTCTTGAACCTGCCGCTTCAGCCACAACCTGGTCAAGACCGGCATCCATAATGGCCTGCATGCAATGTCCGATTCCACCGACACCCGGGAAAATCACGCGCTCAGCTGAAAGGATATCTTGCGCATTGGATGTGACAGTGACCTGGCTATCGGCAGCTACATGTTCAACCGCCTTGGCGATTGAATGCAAATTACCCATGCCGTAGTCAATGATGGCAATAGTGTTCATGCGGAACGGGGTTAATTGTAGTTAATTGGGGTCAGAGAGCAGTTTTTTCTAATATAGTTGATTATTCAACTATATTAGAAAAAACTGCTCTCTGACCCCAATTAACTACAATTAACTCACAGACTCCCCTTGGTTGATGGCATGATGCCTGTCATTCGCGGATCCAGTTCAATCGCCATACGTACTGCGCGCCCAAATGCCTTAAAAATGGTTTCGGCTATGTGGTGCGCATTGACGCCGCGCAAGCAGTCAATGTGCATCGTTGCATTGGCATGATTGCTAAAGCCCTGAAAAAATTCATGGAACAGATCGACATCAAAATCGCCAATGCGGGCACGTGTAAAATCAACCGCATATTCGAGGCCGGGACGTCCTGAAAAATCAATAACCACACGTGATAACGCTTCGTCGAGCGGCACATAAGCGTGGCCGTAACGACGAATGCCTTTTTTATCCTGCAAAGCTTTCGCAACCGCCTGACCCAGCACAATACCCACATCTTCTACCGTATGGTGTGAATCAATGTGCAAATCACCCTTTGCCTGAATGTCCAGATCAATCAGGCCATGCCGTGCGACCTGGTCGAGCATATGCTCCAGAAACGGAATACCCGTGTTGAATTTAGCCTTGCCGGTACCATCCAGATCAACTGCAACAGTAATCTGTGTTTCAAGGGTATCGCGGCTGACCTTTGCCTTTCTTGTGCTCATTTTTTATGACTAAAATTTTGGATTTGCTGACGTCGAATGCCATCCTAGCAAAAATATAACGCCGTAGAGACCTTTTAATTGCATCGTCAATCGGTACGCAAGTTATTCTTCTGCTAACAATTTTAAGTTCTAGTATATTCTAATGCCTCAAAATTTTTCTGAAATGAGCGACAACCGCACCTAGAATAGATTTTATTGGTATTAAATAACAATAAGTTAGAAACCTGTAGCTTTAATATTGCTAGAAGCAATACATCCGGCTTATTTCAATAGCGGATGATCTGAAGGCAATTGCTTCGAGATCCACATCGCAAGCTTATGCTTCATATTCGGCATCGAAATATTATTCTTGGCAAGCGGTTGTATTAGCTTATCGTGAACCAACAGTTTGTAAATATATTCAATCTTATCATTCGCCGAATCCGTAGGCTCAAATTCGACGACACCGCGTTTTTCACCGTAAACCATACCGGCGTGAATGGCTTCTTTAAGTAATTCAGCTTCGTGTTTTAACTTTTTTGATTTGGACATAGGGCATTATCCGGTCACCTGATTTTCACTCATCATAGTTTCCGGATCAGATAAAAACTAGTCAATATATTTAGTCTGACTTACAGCCACGCAATCCTTGTTAGGATTCGCTGCTCAATATATCCGCTAGCAATTGACCATCCACCGGGTTAAGCGCGTGCCCACTCGCTACCCAGTATACCTTGGCGCGGCCCCGCAGTGCCGGCACCTGATTGAGATCCTGGCTGAACGCCGGCACCAATTCGTCACCCGCATAAACAGGCCCCTGGCGGATCACGGTATAGTAATTAATATCCGGGTGGCGTTGCTGATTCAGCCAGCCAATCAGACTGCCTGGCGCTGCAGGCGCTAGATCGGCCAGTACACCCCGTGAATGACGCAGATACCGGTAGCGCTCACCACCGACCAAGGTCTTCAGAAAATCGACACCGGGCCCGGGGCAGAAAAAGGGTTTACTCTCGGCAATGTCCAAGCCCTGAAGCGCACGCGCAGTTCCCAGGTTTGGGCTGGCAATGCTAATCAGCGCCTTAATGGGTAAGGTGTTGGCGCGCACTAAAACTAACCGGGCGACAATCCCACCCGCCGAATGACCGGCAAGAAACATTTCCTCTGTTGGATGGCGCTGATGAATATAGCGCAACCCAGCAAACAGATGGGCCGCCTGTAACTGCAAAGGTGCTGCAGCAGGCAAATTCACACGGTAAATCATATTGGCTGCAGCCGTACCCTGCACGGGCATATGGTTTATACCACCCCTCGGTGATACAAACACAACCCCAGCATTAGTCCAACCGTTTGACTCAAGCACCGGGACAACGCCGCTGTGTAACCAGGTATCCGCATCGGCCGACCAGCCATGCACTAGCACCAACACGCCTGCCTGGGCAGGTAGAACGCACGCCAGCAACATAAGCGCCGCAACCATACTTCGACTATTGCTCATAATAACCACCGTAAATATTACCTATGAGTCAATTATATACTAACTGGATATCAGGCTGGGCAATTGATACGGGTCAAACATGCCCTAGAAACCTGGTTTTTCTAAAGTTTAAGGACAGCCGGTGTTTTTTGATAGGTTGTTGGCATCGGCCACAAGGCGCGGCCAGGCCTGCGGGTATTCTTTGCGTAATCGGGCCAGCGTCGAGCAGCTTGCTCCCTTGCGATCCATAGCCGCCAGGGTTTTACTGAGCTGCAAAAGTGCATCGGCTGCTTTTTCGCTGCCAGGGTAAGTTTTATACAAACTCAGAAACTCTGATGCTGCCTGCTTGAATTCCCCACGAAAATGATGCGCTATACCTGAAGCGAGTAGCGTATCTGCGTTTTGGGAAACAAGATTCGAGGCACTTTTTTCAAATGATACAGCGTCTGCCTCAGTGTCCAGAGAAGCCAGGTAGGCACTATCAGTTGTCAGTCTTTTACTACTCCCAACCGCTTTGGCCAGGGTTGATTTGATATCCTGCTGCCTGCTAACAGAAGTCGAATTACTCGAACCTGTGACGGGCGCAACTGCTGCATCAACAGACTTCTGAAAATTGCCTGCGGACCAGCCAAATGAGGCGGGGTCATTATTAAAATCAGCAGCGTCAATTTCATCTGTTTCCGGATCAGGCACAGCAAGGTTGTTGGCACTTTTTATTTCGTTAGCGTTGTTTACTACCGGTTTACTTATGCTGGTTTTTTGTGCTGGTCTTTTTCTGAGCGCCTGTTTCTTAACCTGTAGTTTCGGCGCTGAAGCGCCAGGAAGCGGGTCTGTGCTGTTAACGAGCTGCCCAGAAACAGCTTGCTCAGTTTTAATTATTTTTGGTTTTGATGGCGCTACTACCTGAGACTCATGTTTTTGACTGGCTTGTGGCACAGGCTGCCTGGTTATTTCCGCATCATCCTTAAAAGCACTACCCGGGCCGGAAATATTACCCGCCACGCCACTACCCGTAGTGGCCCCATTTTGACCTGGGATACTTGGCTTATCTACTAGCGCCGCAGCCTCTGCTGAATTCATTACGTGTCCGGTTCCAGGCTGGCCCAGTAGCTTCATTATTGTTTGATTGTCCTTACCGCGGGCCAGCTCGATAGCGCTTTCACCTTGTCTTGTTTTAGCATGCGGATCTGCACCCGACTGAACCAGCAACCGTACCATATCGGCATTACCTTGCTTGACTACCGCATGCAGCGGTGTGGTTCCATCAGGTAACCCTTTTTCTACTGCCGCGCCTTTTTCTAGCAATACTTTAACAATATTGCTATGACCTGATTGTGCTGCAATAAATAACGCGGTCGCGTTTTGATAAGCAGGCAGGTTTACATCAGCTTTTGCTGCCAGCAATTGCCGGACGATTTCCAGATTACCTTCCTGACTAGCCATATAGAGAGCCGTTGCACCATCATTTCGACGCCAGTCTGGTTTTGCGCCCTTTGCGAGCAGCAAACTCACGACATCACTGTGACCCGCAGTCGCAGCAACTATAAGCGGTGTCGCGCCCCGGTAACCGCTTGCATCAACATGAGCACCGGCATCCAGTAACTGTTGAATAATAATTGTCCGTTGGTGTTGGGCCGCTAAATAAAGAGCAGTTACTCCATTTTCACGCAACATATCCGGGTCTATACCGCTTTGCAACAGCCGCTTTACCCGCACCGTGTCGCCACTAACAGCAGCAGAAAAAAGCGCGTTCTCGTGACGAACTTGCGATGTACAAGCCGACATCGTCATGACATAAAAGAGTAGTAACAGCGGCATCAGGCACCGTGCAAACAAGGAAGTCATTGTCACATCACTATCCGGGTGATAAATCTCTTGAAATAAAAACAGCCGCCAGTCAACGCCTGCAAATTTGAGGCATGGGCCAGATTCAGACGGTTCATGTAATACCAGCTAACGGGGCAAATGCAGATAATTATTCGATCGGGATAAACAGGCTGGCGCCTGCGGGCACCATATCGGGATCATCGAGCAGATCACGGTTGGCTTCGAAAATCCGGTCAAAGGCTTGCAGGTCGCCGTAAATATCTCTAGAAATCTGGGAGAGTGTATCACCCGGTTTAACGACAAGATAACCACCTTTGATACTCCTGCCGCCCACTTCCACAAGATTCTCTTCCATTACTACACGTTCGATGGCGGGTGCACGGCTGGCTACAGCCTTGCCTTGTGACGCCGCACCTTCTTCTGCATGCGTGTTGACTTCGTCAATCAGCGCATCCAGGTATGCACTGGGTTGAGCTTGTTTCGAACTACGCTGGGCTGCTTTGTTAATTTCAGCAGCCGTATTAACCTGTGCCTCCTCATCCACAGCCGTCGGTTTTTGTTGCGATCGATTCAGGGATTTTACAAAGCCTTCTGCGGTCCAGCCCTTTAAATCAGGATCGGCCGCAGGCTCTACTGCAACGCAAAGACTAGAACCCAGCAACACACAAAGTAGGGGCAGATACCGGACATTAAACATAGTTACACCACCTGAACTCATTATTTAAGTTGATTAACTGCCCGGAATGACCGTCGTTAGTCCCAGCATTTGCCAGTTTTGCATTCCACCGCGGTAGTACATCAGCTTTTCAGGTGGATAACCGAGCCGCATCAAGCCTTTGATTGCACGTGGCGATTGATCACACCAGGGGCCGTTACAAAATAACAGCAACTGTTTTGAATCACGAAAATCCCAATTCCCTCCAGCGATCTGCTTCGCACCAAGCGCTTTTAACACCGTGGTCTGATTAGAATCACCGGGCGGTGCAGTACAGACTGTAAACGGAATATTGACCGAACCTGGAATCGTACCTTTACGATGCCAGGCGGGTGTACGCGCATCGACCACCAAGCCAAGCCCCTGGCGCACATTCGTCATCATAAAATCCAGCAATTCCAGCTCACCTACTGTGGTAACACCGGGTGCTGCTTTTATTGGGTGCACACAAAATGGCGGACATTTACGGGACGTCTTGGTAAAGCTATTTGTCAGCCTGTGTTTGGTATCTTGAATGCGCTCGATTCTTACCACTTTACCGTCATAGGTAATATCAACGTGCGGGAGCTCTTCGGAAATGTTCACATCAGCCGCCTGAACAGGCACCACTACCCCAAAGAGCACTATAATAAAAATTCCTAACCTGTTTACCGAAAATCCTTCAATTGAGAACATTGTTCATGCACCTCTTTATTTTAACTTGATGACTAGCAGTCAGCTTGTGAGAATAGCAGAATCTCCAGCCCAGACCATCGTTTAGTTATGTTTCCTCTACAAGTGTATCAATAAACTCCTGCAGATTTAACCATAGCTCAATTTTTTCATGACGCCAGCATGTTTATAATATAAGTATTTAATTATATGACGAGAAGCGCAGAATCTGTACCTTTATTTTATCGCCCGTCATCTATATGCCCTGATAAATCTTAATGATCAAGAATGACTGGCTTTACAAACTACGGAATATCCCCAGTCTATGAAACGGTTCAACGTATCATGCCAGTCTCAAATTCTATTTTTTCTAGTAGGGTTCGATCAAGCATTAGACGTTGATAACGTTAGCCCAATCCCAGCATTGTATTTATGGTACAGATCAAGATATCTTTAACTTTAGATTTTAACGGCCGTCAATTACCGGCAGTTCAAGATCGCTTATTTTCAAACGAGATATAAATCTAACGTGTACTGGTTTTCACGTAAAAAGCAACAGAATCCCCCCATTACCGGGCTAGTACTGCCAGGCGGTGGCGCGCGTAACGCCTATCAGGCCGGTGTACTCCAGGCGATTGCTGAAATCTTACCTGACAACACCAGAAATCCCTTTCCGGTGATCAGCGGCTCCTCTTCCGGCGCCCTCAACGCAACCATCCTGGCCAGTAATGCCATGCAGTTTTCTGAGGGTGTGTCGCGTCTCACAGGCATCTGGGAAAATTTCCATTGCGGTAAAGTATTTTATGCCGACTCCTGGCGCGCGCTGAAAAGCGGCTTACTCTGGACGACAGCTTTTGCAACTGCCCGGCTGGGTACCACCGCACCGCGCGCATTGCTGGATAACCAGCCTTTACGCGAATTGTTGGAGAGTCACATTCGATTTGCACGGATACAGCAGAGCATTGACAGTGGCGCACTGCGCGCACTCGCGATTAACGCATCCGGCTACACCAGCGGCCGTTCGATCAGCTATTTTCAGGGTATCCCGGAGCTCGCAACCTGGGAACGCGCCCGCCGGCGAGGTGTGGTAGATGAAATTTCAATCGATCACCTTATGGCATCCTCCGGTATCCCCTTGGTTTTCCCAGCCGTCTGGCTGCACAACGAATATCACGGTGACGGCTCCATGCGCCAGACCGCACCACTCAGTCCGGCAATCCATCTAGGTGCAAACCGCTTGTTAATTATCGGCGTGAGCAACCCCACGCTGGATGTACTGCCGACTGAAGAAGACAAGCCTTATCCGACTATCGGTCACATCACCGGTTACATACTGGATACTTTGTTTACCGATAGTCTGGATTCTGATATCGAACGCATGAGCCGGATCAATCACACCATAAGCCATACCCGCGACAATCAGGTCGAGGCTGGTGATACTACGCTCAGACCGATAGAATTTTTATCCATATCTCCCAGCGTCGATGTCCGCGAAATTGCTGAACGTCATGCGCGGGATTTCCCACGCTCAGTCCGGCTGTTATTAAAAGGACTTGGCGCGCTCTCCAGGGAAGGCCGGCCATTAATCAGTTACCTGCTGTTCGAAGCACCCTATTGCCAGGAACTCATGGCGCTCGGTTATAAGGACGGCATGAATTCACGGCTCGAAATCCTTGAATTACTGGAAATACCAGCAACTCCCTAGCCCCTGATTCACCAGACTGACTTGCATATCCGCACCAAACCTGCCCATCAATGAATACGCGCGCTTCACTTACCCGTTGAATCAATCCGATCCTGGCAATAAAAAAAGGGCGTGCTGTTAACACGCCCTTTTCCTGATATGAGTTATTCCAGTATCAGATAAACAGACAAACGTCAGAATCTTTAGCAATCGGTAAGAAGTAGGTTGCACCCACGTAGTCGCTTACCTCAGGAATAAAGTCGTCCTGACTGAAACCAAACACATCAACGGTCATTTGGCAGGCAACCATTCTGACATCAGCTTCGAGGCATAAGGAGCGCAGTTCCTCGATTGTTGCCACACCTTTATTTTTGAAAGTCTGCTTCATTAAACCGGTTGCGACATTCTCGAAACCCGGTATTCCACCCATAATAATGTTTGGCATGGGCCAATCGAAATCCTGGAACCACTGCGGGCCAAACGGCATTTTCATCGGCATAGCAGGGTTGCCCAACGGGCTGACTTTACAGGGCAGTTCTTTTTTCAGCAGCAGCAGGCCATAGAAGGTAAAGAATATAGAGGTATCCCATCCCAGCGCAGCAGACGTTGATGCAAGGATGAAAGGAGGATAAGCCCAATCGAGCGTACCCTTGGTCGCAATAATAGACATTGACGGAGTTCTGGCCTCATCAATTTCCTTGAGCTTGCCAGGCAGTAGTTCGTCGAGCTTGGTATTCAACCAGTCGTCTAGTTGACCCTGGTTCATTGATTCTGCTGTTGTTGACATTATAATCTCCTCCTGGCCGCCAGTGAGCGGATAGTGTATTTGGTTTTAGGCATGGCGCCTTCTGATACGATGACACACCTTAGCTGCAGAAACCATCACTATACAGTTTAGACAAGCTGAAGATAAAAAGGTAGCGGCATGCACCTAGGCTGTGATTATAAAAATGGATCTTTCAGCGGTCAAATCTTAGCCTTGGGTAGACTCTATCTAAATCCGGACAGACTCCTAGCACTGTTGCCACGGCAAACCTTCGCTACGCCAGCCCCCGTGGGTTCCCCGGTGATGCTCCTTGTCGAGTTCACCCTCAAAACCATCCTCAATATTGTAAACATCGCAAAACCCTTCACTAATCAATGAGTCACCCGCTTCTAATGAGCGTTTTCCACTACGGCATATCAGGATAACCGGCACGCCTTCATTAGAAGCGCCATGGCAAATCCCACCAAGAATGGTTTTTCTCAATTCTGCTGCAAAATTCGGATTTATCTGCCATTCAGGATAGTCAATCCATGGGATATGCACCGCACCTGTCGGATGCCCAACAAACAGATATTCCATATCCGAGCGCACATCCACCAGAATAGCCTTGGGGTTGTCCTGCAACATTTGCCAGGCTTGTTTGGAAGAAAGGGTAACCACTTTGTCCATAACTGACCTACCTCAGATTTTTCTGTAACGACAGCTAGGAGCCTGTCCGAGAATAGAAATCGTTGCGAGGACAGGCTCCTGGTTACAATACACAAACTAATTATCGGCTATATTTTCAGATGTTCAATACGCGCTTTTGGATCACATAGTGGGAAATACTATAAAATTTATTATATATATTTCTAATAATTTTTATATTGTGGGTATTATTGTCAATAATTATGCGCATTATTATACATTGGTGGTTTAATATTATATTTATTGGTTAATTATGATTGCTATATATCTATATATTGCTCCCACTATAAACCTTTCAGTGTCGTCCGCCAGCCCATATTAGGGATATCAGCACAAATCCGGGTGTATTGCCCGACTTCGTTCTCATACCAGCCAGACTGGTGCATGTGTGGCTCCACTTCAAATCCCCACCAGACACCATCGGCATCTTGCGCTAACCAGGCTACCCAACTAGGCAGATTCGACTCAGGAATCGCCACACTTAGCGGCGCCAGAATGCCGGTGACAGCAAAACCAGCAGGGTAAAGATTTCTAACCGGCCCAGCAGCATCGCCAAACTCAGCACCCACTTTGATACGGTATTGATTTCGCCGTAGTGGAAACCCACTTCACCCAATCCAGGCCCCAGATTGTTGAGACACGCCGCTACCGCCGAAAACGCCGTGACTTGATCCAGGCCAGTCGACAACAACACCAGCATCATGATGACGAAACAGCCTATATAGATTGCAAAAAACCCCCACACTGCCTCAACGACTCTTTCTGACATGAGTTTTTTACCGACCTTAACCGGGATCTGTGCATTGGGATGCACCAGGCGCATGATTTCACGCAGACCCTGTTTGAAAATCAGTAAAAACCGGATCACCTTCATACCGCCACCGGTCGAACCCGCACAGCCACCGATAAAACTGGTTAACAGCAACAACACTGGCAAAAATCCCGGCCAGTGATAATAAGCCGCTGTGGTGAATCCTGTTGTCGTACCGATTGAAACCGCCTGAAACAATCCATGGTGCGCGGCATCAGAAAGCTCAGGGAATGTACCGCTTAAATTCAGATAGACGATGGTCACTAAGGCCACTAAGCCTAAAATAATAAAGTAGGCTCGAAATTCCGCATCCCGGAAATAGATCAACACGTTCTTTGAACGCCATACCACAAAATGCAAGGAAAAATTAACCCCCGCCAGCAACATAAATACCACAGCAACCATTTCGATCGCCGTACTCTGAAAATAGCCGATGCTAAGATCGTGGGTGGAAAAGCCCCCGATCGCCACCGTTGAGAAACTGTGGCCGATGGCATCAAAAGGTGTCATACCGGCCAGCCAGTAGGCGAGGGCGCATGCAATGGTCAGACTCAGATAGATATACCAGAGCGCCTTAGCGGTTTCAGTTATCCGCGGCGTCAGTTTGTTATCTTTCATCGGACCAGGAGTTTCTGCCCGGTACAGTTGCATGCCACCAATTCCCAGCAAGGGCAGCACGGCAACGGCCAGCACAATAATGCCCATGCCGCCAAACCACTGCAGCTGTTGCCGGTACCATAGAATAGAAACCGGTAACCGGTCGATGCCGATCAGCACCGTTGCACCTGTCGTAGTAAGACCAGACATCGATTCGAATACCGCATCCGGAAAATCCATATGCGGGTCATCGGCGATCGCAAACGGTATGGCGCAGACCAGGGCGAGTACACCCCAGGACAGGGCAACCACTAAAAAGCCATCCCGGATGCGTAATTCACGGCGTTTTTTATGCACCGGAAGCCAGCAAAGAAATCCGGCTATAAACGCGCCAACCAGCGTAACTAAAAATGCCCGCGTACTGCCATCTTCCGTCCATATGGATATGAGCAGAGGGGGCAGCATGAAAAGACTCGAAGCCATCAGTAACAGCCCGAGTATGCGGAGAATTGTGCTAAATTGCATGGTTAACCTAGAAACCGCCGTTTATACGGCATGGCTTAGTTTGCTCAATCACTTTGTACAGCCTCATAGCGGTCAACTGCGGTTTCTAGGCTAAAAGAAGGTCACGCCAACCTGGAATAACCGCTCAACATCCTGAATACGCCGCTTGTCCACCAGGAAGAGAATGACATGGTCATCCGTCTCGATCACAGTATCATGATGCGCAATGATAACCTGCTCGCCCCGCACCACCGCACCAATGGTTGTCCCGGATGGCAGTTTGATTTCTTCTATGGCGCGGCCCACCACTTTTGAAGTTTCCCGGTCACCGTGCGCCACGGCCTCGATAGCTTCTGCTGCACCACGGCGCAGGGAATGCACGACTACAACATCTCCACGGCGCACGTGCGTTAACAAGCTGCCTATGGTGGCTTGTTGTGGCGATATGGCGATGTCGATTACGTCACTTTGAACAAGATCAACATACGATGCCCGGTTAATCAACGACATCACCTTACTTGCACCCATGCGTTTAGCCAGCATCGCTGAAAGTATGTTGGCTTCTTCATCATTGGTTAACGCAACAAACACATCCGTATTTTCGATATTTTCTTCCAGTAATAGCTCTTCGTCAGCCGCATCGCCCAATAATACAATGGTTCTGTTCAAGCGCTCAGATAGCTGCCTGGCAATGACAGGGTCACGCTCTATCAACTTCACTTGATATCGACCTTCAATTGCCAATGCCAACCGCAAGCCGATATTGCCACCACCGGCGATAATGATACGTTTTACATTTTTATCCAGGGTACGTAATTCACCCGTTACCGCGCGTATGTTTTTCGGCGCTGCGAGAAAGAATACCTCGTCATCGGCTTCGATTACCGTATCGCCTTCCGGCAGGATAGCGGTACCCTGACGGAAAATAGCCGCGATACGCGCATCCTGTTTGGGTAAGTGCTGCTGCAAATCACGCAATGGGTGGCCAACGAGTGCGCCACCCTCAATTGCACGCTCGGCAACCAGTTGTACCCGGCCACCTGCAAAATCCAGCACCTGCAAGGCACCTGGTTGTTCAATCAGCCGCTGGATGTAATCCGTAACCAGTTGCTCGGGACTGATAATCACATCGACCGGTAACGCTTCCTGAGTAAACAGTTTTTTATATCTGTGGTATTCGCGGGCACGTACGCGCGCAATCTTGATGGGCGTGTGAAAAAGTGTGTACGCAACCTGACAGGCGATCATGTTTATTTCATCGCTGTTAGTCACCGCCAGAATCAAGTCTGCGTCTTCCGCACCGGCCTGAATCAGAATTTCAGGATGTGAGGCAATACCCGTAACCGTACGAATATCAATCCTGTCCTGCAGGTTCTGCAAAACAGCCGCATTAGAATCCACTACGGTAATATCATTGGCTTCACTGGCCAGATTATGCGCCACTGAACTGCCAACCTGCCCGGCGCCGAGAATAATTATTTTCATTATTGAATTATTTCCATCACTAACCGGTTATCCCGGCTAGGTGTAGACCTGATCCGGCCAATCTCTTATTCGCCGCCCTTTTTGATATCGATACCGAGACTGCGCAGTTTACGATAGAGATGGGTACGTTCCATACCCACCCGTTTGGCCAACTTACCGACACTGCCACCTGCCTCCGTCAACTGTTGCTGAAGATAAATTTTTTCAAATTGTTCACGTGCTTCACGCAGTGGCATATTCATCGGCAAAGATGAAGATTCTACTATCGACACAGGTTTATGCGCCGAACTGAGCGCTACTTCAACTTCTTCAATATCGACGACCGGCCCGGTTCCCAGTATCAACAAACGCTGTACCAGATTCTTCAACTCACGGATATTACCCGGCCACCGATAGTTACGTAAACGATTTTGTGCTGCCGTACTAAACTCACGGTAGGGCAGACTTTCCTGAATCACAAAACGATCTACATAAAAATTCAGCAGTTCAGGTATATCCTGGCTGTGCTCCCGCAATCCAGGGATAGCTAAAGGCACCACATTCAGGTGATAAAACAGGTCTTCCCGGAAGCGGCCTTCGTTGACTTCCTTTTCCAGATCACACGAAGTGGTCGCTATAACCCGGATATCAACTGACACGGGTTCCGTGCCGCCCATACGTAAAAAAGAGTGCGTTTGAAAGACGCTGAGTAAGCGCGACTGGGTCTGCAGATCCATATCGGCAATATTGCCCAGGAACAGCACACCACCATTAGCCTGCTCCAACCGCCCATAGTGCACCTGATCACCATTCTCACTGCCAAATAACTCAGCCGCTGAATTCTCCGGCGCCATAGATCCGACCGCAACTTCCACAAATGGCCGGTCGCGCAAGGGGCTTTGAGAATGGATGTAGCGGGCAATAATTTCCTTACCCGAACCCGGCTCACCACTGATTAATACCCAGGTGTTATGCTGGGCGATACGTTTAGCCTGCTCGCGCAGCGCTTGCATGACTTCACTTTTACCGTTCGGCTCGGATACCGGCTGCGCCTGCTTACGCAGACCCAGATTCTCCTGCTGCAATTTATCGGCTTGCAGCGCACGGCTGGTTGTCAGTAACAATTTAGCAAGCGAGATCGGTTTTTCTATAAAATCATAGGCTCCCAAGCGAGTGGCCTCAACGGCTGTTTCAACATTGCCGTGACCGGACATTACGATAACCGGGCAGGGTAACTGCCCACCTTCTGACCACTCACGCAACAGCGTGATACCGTCGATATCATCCATCCAGATATCCAGCAGAATTAAATCGGGACGCCGCAGTCGGCGGGCGTGGCGGGCAGCCTGGCCGTTTTCAGCCACCGTTACCTCGTAACCCTCGTCCTCGAGAATTTCCTTGACGAGATTGCGAATATCAGGCTCGTCATCCACCACCAATATGTAGCCGGTAGTCATGACTGTTCTGGATGCCTCATGTACTTAAGTATACTCATATGGCGTAATTTCAAATCCCGTCCCGGTTAACGGCTGCCGCAAAACAAATTTCAATTCTTGCATGCTGTTCGCCGGTATTGAATGCTTTTATTTGTCCGTTATGTTCTTCAACTATTTTCTTGACTACCGCCAAGCCCAAACCTGTGCCCCGCGCCTTGGTCGTTACATAAGGTTCGAAGATATGCTCCAGCACTTCCTGAGAAAACCCGCCACCAGTATCTTCGAAACATAATTCTATATAGCGTTCGCCACTTTCTATATGCCAGCGCGTCTCAATCTGCAGTTGGATATTACTAATGTCAGCAACTGACTCGAATGCATTTTTAATCAGGTTATGCAGCAACTGGCGCAAACGGCCTGCATCCGCCTCAATCAATGGTTCAGGTTGTGCTAACTGTGTATTAATAACCTGTCCACTGTCGTTATACAGGTCGAGCACCTCCTGTAGCAAGTCATGCAGTAACAGTGGTTGCAGCTCTACTTTCGGAGCACGCGCATAATCACTGAACGCATTGACCATTTCTTTTAGAGATTCGACCTGTTGCACAATCGTATGGGTTGCTCTGTCCAGCACGTCCGCCTCGGATTCATCCATGCTATTCAAATACTTCCTGCGCAATCTTTCTGCCGATAATTGGATTGGCGTCAGCGGGTTTTTAATTTCATGCGCAAGCCGGCGTGCGACTTCACCCCAGGCCGAATCGCGTTGCGCACGAATTAAATCGGTGACATCGTCAAACACCAGAACCTGCCCGCCTGCTGCGGTCTCAGCCTCAGACAAAGGCGTTGACCGGCACATCAAAGTCCGCTGACCTGCTGCCCGTGCCAGCGTTATCTGCTCCTGCCACAGTTCACTTGCAGACGCCTTATTGGCTTCAATCACCTGCAGCAATGGTTCAAGATAGCTATGGCTGGACATCAATTGATCGAAGCTGTTGCCAAGTGTCTGGTTTATTTCCAGACCCAAGATGCTACAGGCCGCATCGTTTGCAGTTGTGACAACGCCTTTGCTATCAATACTCATTACACCGGATGACAGACTGCCTAATAAAGTTTCAAGATAGGCGCGTTGCGCCTCAATCTGATGTTGGCTCGCCTGCGCCTGGTCACGTGCGTGGGCTAACCGCCGCGTCATATCATTAAAAGACTGCACCAGAAAACCCAGCTCATCTTCGCTGGAAACGGGCAAGCGCTTACTGTAATCCCCCTCGGCCACCGCCCGGGTACCTTCGGCCAATACACCAATAGGCGACACCAGCCTGCGGGCAGAAAAAAATGCCGCCCAAACTGCAGACAACAAACTCAGCGCCAACACCAGCGATAAGGTTAACGTATAGCTGTATTTCAGTGGCTGGCGCAGAAAGGACAATTCCTTATAGCGGGTAATCTGTGCTTGAACATTATCAGCCAGTTCACTCAGCCGTCCCGGCATCTGGTACAACGCCTGCAGCGTCAAGCGTTCCGAGTTCAATTTGGCGGCCCGGATTGGAACCACAGTCCGAACAAACAGGCCATTGTCACCGAGCGGCTCCAGCGCCACATATGACCGGCCTTGCGATACCACAAACGTCACTTCCTTGCTGGGGTGGCTGGGCAGCAGTGCACTGCTGTCCAAATTACTCGATGCAATAACACGCCCGTCATGGCCAAATACGGTCAACTCCACGGCACTACTCTGAACCCGCAGATCATACAATGTGATCGGAATCATAGAGGACGACATTTCACCCAACTCAACGGCGACTTTTTCCGTCAAACCAAGCAGATCACTCAGTCGCACATCCAGCGCACCACGGCTTAAATCGAGCGAATCCTCCAACGCCTGCTCGATCTCAACGTTAAACCAGGAGTCGATACCGCGTTGTAAAAACTGCAATGAGAAATAATAGACAACACCAATCGGAACAACGGCGAGAACCACAAAAGTAACCACTAGACGCACCGTCAATAAGGACCCCGGCGCCCGGGCACGGTACTGACTGACCATCCAATACAGGTTGGTACCAATCAACGCCACCAACACGATCAAGCCCAGTGCGTTGACCAGTAAAAGCCAGGAATATAATTTACCGAATCGTTCAGAGTGATGCGTGGCATCACTCATCAGCGTGAGTGACACCAACAAAATGCCGAACAGCACGAGTATCGGCCAGATGCCAAAACGGGATTTTTTCAGGGCTTCAGCGGCCACTGGTTCCAGCCCCGGGTCAGTTTCCAGTCAGCGCCGAAATAGGCCCATAGCCGAATCGGTGTCGGCAGCGCTTCTACATCAAAGGAGGCGCGCATGCGCACGCGGTAATTTTCATTCTCACGCAACGCATCGGCAGCAATCAATGGGACATCATAAACATTACCGATTGAATCGAGCGCGTCATCGATATAACGGTAACTTTGCTGGCTGCCCTTATTCACATCCTTGACAATGTAGCGTCTACTCAATGCGTGGTAATAAAGCATATAACGCTGCTTAAATTCATGTATGACTTCCGGCCACAGCCAGCGGCGCTTGCGGATCAGCCCAATTTCCAGATCAACGACCAGGGGTACACCATTATCCAGTGCCTCCTGCACTTTTTGATCCATATCGAATACAACGCGCGCACTGGCCCGGTATATTCCATTAACCAGCAGCGTCCGTTCGTCTTCTATCTCAGCATGCTCGGCAGCGAGCGGCGCAACATAATAACAACAACCAAACATCACACAGCAACGAAAAAAGTGACGCATGCTGTTCGATTGTGAAGTCATATGATCTGCTTTAACCTAGGCAACCGTGGTTGAAATCTTGCTGAGACAAGCAAAATAAAAACCATCCATCCCCTGTTCGCCTGGCAGCACCTGCCGGCCTGTTTCCAGCCTACGACCCCAATCAGCGCTGATCTTTATTTCCTGGCAATCAGGATGAGCCTCAATAAATCGCATTATTTGATCACTGTTTTCGCGCTTCAATACCGAACAGGTAACATATAACAGCATACCGCCTGGCGCCAGTAAGGGCCACATAGCATCCAGCAGGCGTTGCTGTTGTTTTGCCAACTGATTAATATCCGCTGCACGCCGCAAGACTTTTATATCTGGATGACGCCGTATCACCCCGCTTGCCGAGCACGGCGCATCCAACAGAATCCGGTCAAACAGTTTACCGTCCCACCAACTGGCTGTATCTGCGGCATCAACTGCCAGTAAAGTGGCCTGCAGTTTCAGCCGATCCAGATTTTCCTGTATGTGCTGCAGCCGCTTACTATCTATATCCAGCGCAACGACTTCATCCGCATCAGGCTGCGATTCAAGCAAATGACAGGTTTTGCCCCCCGGTGCGGCGCAGGCATCCAGTACCCGCTCACCGGCAACAACCGGCAGTAGTTGCGCCGCCAGTTGCGCGCCTGCGTCCTGCACTGACACGCAGCCTTGCTTGAAACCGGGTAATTTTTCAACCCCGACCGCTTGCGGCAGGGTCAGCGCCGATGGCACGTTTGGGACCGGCAGGGAATCAATTCCTGCTTCTAATAGTAACGCGGCATAGGCTGCAACACTCTGCTGCAAGCAGTTTACCCGTAACACCATGGGTGGCCGCTGATTGTTGGCATCGAGAATGGCTTCCCAATCCTCTGGCCAGTCTTGTTGTATTTGTTGCAATAGCCATTCTGGATGCGACCAGCGGGTGCTCGCCTGGGCATCCAGTTCATCTTGTAATGACTGTGTATTGCGCTGGCAGTTGCGCAACACTGCGTTGACTACACCGGCTGCCCAGTCTTTACCCAAGGGGCGTACTGCTTCAACCGTTTCATGGATAACCGCATGCGCCGGTTTATCGAGATAAAGCAGCTGGTACAACCCTGCCAGTATCAGCATATGCACAACCTGGTCACGCGGCTTGAACGGACGTGACAATAATTTATCCGCCAATTTCTGGAGGCGCTCATGCCAGCGCAGCACCCCAAAGCACAATTCCTGGGCGAATGCACGATCAGCATCAAGCTTAAGGCGTTGTAAATTTCGCTGCAGTTGACCTGTCAATGAGCGGCCATCGCCAACCACCGCGAGGACTATTTCCGCAGCGACTGAGCGTGACGTTGGGCTGGGTTTGCCACGTATTTTTCGGCTCAATGCTTTAGCCCGCAGATGGGTCAAACACAACCGAAGTCATACTATGCGCATTCAGTAACTGCGCCGCAGTCAAGCGTTTACCACCGGGCAGTTGCAGCTCCTTCAACAGCAAACAATCCTCACCACAGGCAACCTGAATCCCCGCTTTACCGGCAGTAATTACCGCGCCGGGTTGCTGAGTGGTTGCCTGCTTGACCAGCGCGCTCTTCCATATACGTAATACTTTATCCGCATAACGGGTTTGCGCCACAGGCCAGGGATTAAAGGCACGCACTTGCCGGTCAATCTGACGAGCAGATTGCGTCCAGTCAATCGCTGCTTCCCGCTTTAGCAGTTTTTTTGCATAGGTTGCATACTGATCATCCTGCACCATCGGTGTTAATGAGCCAGTTGCCAGCACATCCAGATTGGCCATGAGTACACTGGCCGACAGGCTGCTCAACCGGTCGTGTAATTCTCCGCCTGTATCCACTGCCGTTATGTCACAAGATTCGGCAGCGAGTACCGGCCCGGTATCCAGACCGGCCTCCATTTGCATCAGGCAAACACCGGTTTTGGTATCCCCCGCCAGGATAGCGCGCTGAATAGGCGCAGCACCCCGCCAACGGGGTAATAAGGATGCATGTAAGTTCACACAACCCAGTGCCGGAATATCCAATACTGCTTGGGGTAGCAACAGCCCATAAGCCACAACCACCATGAGGTCCGGGTTCAGCGCTTTGAGGGCTTGCTGTTGCTCTGACGGTTTAAGGCTTTCTGGCTGAAACACCGGCAAGTCATAGTGCGCGGCCAGCTGCTTAACGGGACTCTGCTGCAGTTTCCGGCCACGTCCGGCGGGCCGATCCGGCTGGGTATAAACAGCCACGACAGAATGCGTACTGTCAATCAAGGCTTGGAGTACCGGCACGGAGAAGTCCGGGGTACCCGCAAAAATTATCCGCATGAAATTCGTTTAGATTACCGTTTGTGCTGGATTGCGATCTGGCGTGGTTTCACTATTCTGGCGTTGTTGTTTTTCGAGTTTTTTCCGGATACGCGTCCGTTTTAGCTGGGATAGGTAATCAACGAACAACTTACCATCAAGGTGGTCAATTTCATGCTGAATACAAATGGCCAGCAAGCCATCTGCAGCTAACTCATACACTTCACCCTGCCGATCCAGCGCTTTCACCACAATATGGTCAGCCCGCTCTACCGATTCAAACACGCCAGGCACAGATAAACAGCCTTCATCCATTGCTTCAATGCCGTCCTGCTCGGTCAATTCGGGATTGATCAGCACGAAGGGCTGATTCTTTTCCTCGCTGATATCAATAACAATAAGCCGCTTATGTACATCTACCTGGGTTGCTGCCAGGCCGATTCCAGGTGCTTCGTACATAGTGTCGAACATATCATCTATAAGAATGCAGAGCTCGTCATCCACCTGCTCTATTGGCTTTGCAACTGTTCGCAGGCGAGGGTCGGGGAAACAAAGGATATCCAGAATTGCCATGTGATTTCCGTCACAAGTCGTTTATGACATTTACCTTAATACTGTAACACAATGAACCCGCTACTGTTTGTTCGAGAGCCGTCAAATTCCCGCCAGTTTGCGGGCAATGTCCAGAAAAGCAAATTTTCGCTACACTCCGGCTGCCAACTGCCGTTAGTAGTACCTGAATTCGCAGGCAAATCGAATTTGAGCATTAACGCCTGTTTAGGCAGTATTTTTTAGGCACCAACCCGGACGCAAAGGGACGCTTATGTCACACACAAAATCACTGGCTCTGGCTCTGGTATTCATGGTATCCAGCGCATTCGCCAATCAGGTCTCACTCAAGGATGGCCACCCTGACCAGTATGTGGTCAAAAAAGGCGACACCTTGTGGGATATATCTGCACTATTTCTCAACAGCCCCTGGCTGTGGCCGGAAATCTGGCACGTTAACCCGCAAGTCAGTAACCCACACCTGATTTACCCGGGTGACAATCTATCCCTGGTTTATATAGACGGTAAACCGCAGCTGCGACTGCAGCGTGGTCAACGCAGCGTCAAGCTGTCACCCCGTGCGCGCCCGGAAAGTCTCGATCGAGCCATTCCGGCCATTCCGCTGGATGCCATTGAGCAGTTTCTTTCCAAGCCCTTGGTCGTAAGTAAAGATGAGTTGGCCAATGCAGCTTATGTGGTTTCAAGTGTCGGCGAACATCTAATTACCGGCGCTGGGGATAAAGTCTATCTGCGTGGTATCAGTGACGATAGCGCCGCAGTACAGAATTTATTCCGCCCCGGCAGTACCTACATCGACCCGGATACGGGTGAGATTCTAGGCTATGAAGCCATCTATCTGGGTGAAGGCAAAATCAGCAGAAACGGCGATCCCAGCACGCTTAATCTGACGCGCACAACCCGTGAGGTCAATATTGGTGACCGCGCACTGCCGGTTTCACAAGAATCTACCCACGCCTATTTTTCACCACACCCAACCAGTCCTGACATGGATGGTTCCATCATCTCTGTACTCGATGGGGTCAGCCAGATTGGCCAGTATCAAGTCGTGGTAATCAACCGCGGTACCCGTGAAGGCGTGGATGTCGGCTCAGTGATGTCGATCGAGCAAAAAGGCGCTCTAATCCGCGACCAGGTCAGCCAAAAGCGTAACGAAATGGTCCAGCTACCTGATGAGTATGCCGGATTACTGATGGTTTTCCGTACCTTCGAAAAAGTCAGCTATGCTATTGTATTGAAAGCGATCCAGGCCTTACACATTGGTGATAAAGTACGTCATCCCGATAATCTAAGCTAATTATAGCGTTTGGTCTTTGTTCACAGACACCGGGCTTTTCAGCCCGGTGTTCATTTATAGCACCCTTTCTTTTACCCAAGAAAAATCAGTTGAAAAGCCGGTAGGC
>CAYPEL010000030.1:0-22361 GCA_964409635.1 uncultured Gammaproteobacteria bacterium
TGCGCAACACCACAGGGTCGCTGAACCCGTCATTATCATGTTGAAGGACTACTAGCATGGCGCGGCGGCGTATAAAAGGCAGGCCGGTAAACGGTATCTTGCTGCTGGATAAGCCCTCTGGCATCACCTCAAATAATGCGCTGCAGGCTACCAAGCAGCTATATTTTGCCCGTAAGGCAGGCCACACCGGCAGCCTTGATCCCCTGGCGTCCGGTTTACTGCCTATTTGTATGGGTGAGGCGACCAAGGTATCGGGTTTCCTGCTGGATGCAGATAAACGCTACCAGGTACAGTGTAAATTCGGTCAGCGGACGGCGACCGGTGACGCTGAGGGTGAAATTCTGGAAACACGGCCGGTCGGCCAGTTCACTGAAACACAGCTTGAAGTCGTGCTGGATCGTTTCCGGGGGCGGATCCAGCAGATTCCACCCATGTACTCCGCATTGAAACACCAGGGACAGCGCCTCTATAAACTGGCGCGCCAGGGCATTGAAGTCGAGCGCGAGCCACGCGAACTCATAATCCATACGCTGGCCTTACTGCGTTTGGATGGCGAGCGGATGGATATTGATGTGCATTGCTCGAAAGGCACCTATGTCCGCACGCTTGTTGAGGATATCGGTGAGTTGCTAGGTTGTGGTGCGCATGTGGCGGCTTTGCGGCGGACGGTGGTAGGGCCTTATGCAGAGGACCAGATGGTTTCAATGGAAACACTTAGAAAAGTGCACGCCGAGGATCGCCAGGGGCTGGATAAGTTATTGCTGCCTGTGGAATCCGCCCTGATGCAGTGGCCGGATGTGACGCTCTCGAATTCCGCAGCCTATTATTTACAGCAAGGTCAGCCGGTTCTGGTGCCGCATGCGCCGACTAGCGGTTGGGTCAGGCTATACCAGCATGAACACCATTTTCTGGGGATGGGCGAGATCCTCGATGACGGTCGGGTGGCGCCCAAACGTCTATTGAAAACCGCTTAGACGGCCTTGGGTCTTCTCCGCAGGCGTTGCCAACCCTGCAAAAACCGTGGTGTCAGAAAATAGGATTAATTCTGGCAGTTAACCTATTGAGCGTATAGGAGTTGAGGGTTAGAATACCCGGCTCCTTTCAGGAACGATTATTTAAATTTTTTGGAGTTTTACCGATGGCACTCAGTACCGAGCAAAAAGGTCAAATTGTTACGCAATATCAGCGTTCAACGGGCGATACCGGTTCACCTGAAGTTCAGGTGGCGCTGTTGTCCGCCAATATCCAGCAACTCACCGGGCATTTCCAAGCTCATAAACATGACCACCATTCGCGCCAGGGTTTGTTGCGCATGGTCAGCAACCGCCGCAAGCTGCTTGATTATCTGAAAGGCAAAGATGTCAGCCGCTACCAGGAATTAATTGGCAGTCTCGGATTACGCCGCTAATTCCACCCGGCATTTTTTCTTTATTAACGCTGTTTGCACAATCTAAGGTAAATCCAAAGTGAATCCAATCAAAAAATCGTTCCAGTTCGGTAGCCATACCGTGACCCTTGAAACCGGTGAAATTGCACGCCAGGCATCGGGTTCCGTTATGGTGAGTATGGGCGGCACCGTGGTGATGGTGACAGCCGTCGGCTTAAAAAGATGCATCGAAGGGAGAGACTTCTTCCCCCTGACTGTCGATTATCAGGAACGCACCTACGCCGCCGGCAAAATCCCCGGCGGTTTTTTTCGCCGTGAAGGTCGGCCGAACGAAAACGAAACCTTGGTTTCGCGTTTAATAGACCGTCCGCTGCGTCCCCTGTTCCCAAAAGGTTTTACCAATGAAGTACAGGTGATCTGTACGGTCATGTCTTTGGATCCGGAGATCGACCCGGATATCCCCTCGTTGCTCGGCGCTTCTGCCGCCTGTTCTATTTCCGGACTGCCCTTTAAAGGCCCGGTGGGCGCAGCCCGTGTGGCGTACATCGATGGTGACTATGTTTTGAATCCGACCCAGTCACAGTTGGCGGAATCAAAGCTGGATCTGATTGTTGCAGGTACTGATAGTGCGGTACTCATGGTTGAATCAGAAGCCAAAGAATTGTCGGAAGAAATCATGCTCGGTTCCGTGGTTTATGGTCACGAGCAGAGCAAGGTCGCGATCAAGGTTATCAGCGAACTGGCGGCAGAAGTGAACGCAACGGCCTGGGAATGGCAGGCTCCAGAAGTGGATTCGGCGCTGGCTGATGCTGTCGCAGCAGCGGCAGGCGATGACATTACACAGGCGTATAAAACAGCCGACAAGCTGGAACGTTATGGCAAGCTGGATGTTATTCGTGAAGCACTCATTAATAAACTCTGTGCCGAAGGTGCAAACCCCTGTTTTGATCAGGATGCGGTGAAAGGCGCCTTTGGAAAATACGAAAAAACCCTGGTCCGCAGCCAGATCCTGGAAGGCAAGCCACGTATCGATGGTCGTGATACCAAAACTGTGCGCCCGATCACCATACGCACCGGCGTACTGCCAAGAACGCATGGCTCGGCCTTGTTTACACGCGGAGAAACTCAGGCCTTGGTCGTAACAACGCTGGGGACGGAACGTGATGCACAAATCATCGATGCCATCCAGGGTGAGCGCCGCGAATCCTTTCTGCTGCATTATAACTTCCCACCCTTCTGTGTCGGTGAAACCGGCCGTGTAGGCAGCCCAAAACGCCGTGAGATTGGCCATGGTCGGCTTGCTAAACGTGGTGTGGGCGCGGTCATGCCGGCGGCGGGTGAATTCCCCTATACGGTTCGTGTGGTCTCTGAAATTACCGAATCAAATGGCTCGAGTTCGATGGCCACTGTCTGTGGCAGCAGTCTCTCCATGATGGATGCCGGTGTGCCGTTGAAGGCGCCGGTGGCAGGCGTTGCCATGGGTCTGATCAAGGAAGGTGATGACTATGCCGTGCTGACTGATATTATGGGCGATGAAGACCACCTGGGTGATATGGACTTCAAGGTTGCCGGCACTTCAGATGGCGTTACCGCGCTGCAAATGGATATCAAGATTGACGGCATTACCCGTGAAATTATGGATAAAGCCCTGGCGCAGGCACACGAAGCGCGGTTGCATATCCTGGGTGAAATGAACAAGGTGCTGGCATCGCCGCGCGAAGAAATGTCTGAATTCGCTCCCCGCTATATTACGATAAAGATCCACCCGGACAAGATCCGTGACGTGATCGGTAAAGGCGGTGCAACGATTCGCATGCTGACAGAAGAAACGGGCGCCACCATTAATATAGACGATGATGGCACAGTGAAAATTGCTTCTGTTGATAATGCCGCTGGTCAGGAAGCAGAACGCCGTATTAAGCAGCTGACCGCCGATGTGGAAGTAGGCTCTATCTATGAGGGCAAGGTTGTTAAGCTAATGGACTTTGGCGCCTTCGTAACCATCCTGCCTGGCAAGGATGGCCTGGTGCATATTTCGCAAATTAGTGAAGAGCGCGTCGAGAAGGTCAGTGACAAGTTATCAGAAGGCGATAAGATTAACGTCAAAGTCCTGGAAGTCGACAAGCAGGGCCGGATTCGCCTCAGTATGAAAGCAGTCGGCGCCGACTAGCACCCGAATGTAGGGTGGGTGAAACCCACCAAATCCTGTGGCTACTGTTGGGTAACCACTCACAACAAGTTTTTTTTGAAGCCTAAAAAAGGATCCTCACGGACCCTTTTTATTCATTGCCGTTTGATCAGTTCAACATAGCAAGGTATTGATCATTAGGCGTACTGCGTGTCTGTAACAGATGACGAGCGGTATCTTTCTTCCCAATGTTGTGTTTTTTCCAGATTACTTTACCGGTCTTCGCACTGTAGATGCGTAATATGCCGCCTTTACAACCGACCACTACACGCTTGCTGTCCGGTGAAATATCCGTAACACAACGCTTGCCTTCATTCATGGAGTCAGTGACTTCAAGCTCTATTTGTTTGCCGGTTTTGGCATTCAACAACAAGACCTTGTCGGCTTTTCCATAAGATTGTGGCAAACCATCGTCGCCGAACATGATCAGTGAGCGTTTAGGAATTACCAGCGCAAAATAGTCCAGGTTTGGTGCAATCTTGATGCTGGAAATACGGCGTGGTTTCTTGATCTTGCTTGAAACCCATTTCAGCTCGGCTTCCTCGCCGGTGTTTATATCATAGATATTGCGCAGCGAAACCAGCTTGTTGCCATCCTTTGTGAAATGCAGCTTGCTGAACTGGCGCGGAATAACAAACTGTGCATCTTCATAAGCTTCAACAATGTGCTTATCGCCAGACTTGAGATCAAGTACGGTAAAAGAGTCACGCCCGACGAATGCCGCACGTTTACCATTATCACTGATACCCAGCGCGTAAACACCTGCGTCAATGTTTTTAATAGAGCGGCTGACTTTTAGATTTGAAAGATCCATTATGTGCAAGTCAGAATTGTATTCATAACGAACGGCGCCATCAGTGGAAGCTTTCTGTGCATGGCATGTATTGACTACAATAGCCGCATACTTACCATTGTCAGACGGAACAATCGGACCGATGTAATCGTGGAACCCGGAGCCTGCTGCACAGTCACCCTTTTCTTTGGTGAACTGGTTAAAGTCGATTTGTTCAACAGGTTTGCCCGCGAAGTCCATGTGGGCGCCAACAATACCCGGCATTTTAACGTCATTCTGATTGACCATCAGGCCAAGTGAACTCGGCAATAAAATAACTTTACCGTTGGGGTATGAACCGTTCAGTACAACATCCTTGAAGTTACTGATGCCCCAGCGGCGGCCACCTATGCGGCCGTAGGTGTTGCCAAATACAGTATCCAGATCACCTCGCTTACCCATGGATTCAATCAGGCGGCCATTGCTGCTGTCCCACACTTTAATACCGCCAGAATGCTGGTCTTCCTTAGCCAAGGTATAGCCACCATTACCACCGGTAATAATATATTTACCATCCTCGGAAAACTGTACAGAGTAGATATCCGCTTCGTTAGCGTTTACAACTGACGCGCCTGTCAGTGCAACACCAAGCAAAGTGGCATTAAAAATTCCAGATAATTTCATTCAGGTGATCCCCATTTCCAACTGCATTCAAATAGCTACCGTCCAGTGGCGCGGAGATGTCGTTGCGCAGACAATTCCTAATCCGGATGCTTCCCCTTTTTATCCGGAATAAGTACGTCAGTTACTTGGCACGACAATCTGTGCTCAGGTATCGGCGTACACCAGTCGTGCTGAAGACGGGAAGGGGCTTTATGCGAAACCGTTCACAGTTTTTATTTTTATAGCGTGATAAGCGATATATATAAAACAATAGCTTACATTGGTTATGTAAAGGCATACATTAGTTATTGACTAAGGCAAAACGGAGTTTTACCGGCGGGCAGGCTAAATTAACCCCTGCGTATGAGTGGCCAAGCGCAGATAAAATCTGGCGCTAATTTACTGTGGCTGCAGGCGCCGTGAGGAATTGCAGTACGCGGTGGTCTAGCCAATAATCCGGTCTTGCTGGAACCCGGCCGGCGATAAATCCGACGTGCCCACCGTGATCGCTCAGTTCCAGCCGAATACCTGAACCCAGTTCGTGTACGTGGGGAATTACATCTGGATGCATAAACGGATCATCTTTGGCGTGTAAAATCAGCGTGGGTGTATTGATTGATGCCAGAAAACTGCGGCAACTGCATTGCTGATAATAATCGTTTGCGTCTTTAAAACCGTTCAGTGGAGCCGTCACCAGGTCATCAAATGCCCGCAGGGTAGTGACCTGTTGTAAATCTTCGCTGGTCAGTGGCAGGTCAATGATTTGCATTTTGGCCCGGAGAGATCGGTTTAGCTTATTTAATAGATAAGTTTGATAAATACGAGAAGCCCCTTGTTCAAGGCAGTCGGCTGCGGAGGCCAGCTCAAAAGGCACAGATATAGTGACAGCACGCGCTATACCCGGATCGTTGTTTTGTTCACCCAGCCATTTGAGTAACACATTGCCACCCAGCGATACGCCTAGAACAGAGATGCTACGTGCGGGGTATTCATCCTGTAATTTTTGCACTACAAAGTTCAAATCATTGGTTTCGCCCGAATGGTAACTGCGCGCCAGACGATTGGGTTCTCCGCTGCAGCCCCGGAAATGCATAAATACAACGGTCATGGACGCTTTATGCAGTGTGGAAACAAGTCCGGACGCATAATGGGAATGGATGTTGCCTTCCAGGCCATGGAGGATTAACACCAGCGGGCCGGATGTATCTTGCGTCCAGTCCAGGTCAAGGAAGTCACCGTCAGGGAGTTCCAGCCGCTCGCGCCGCATTTGCGGCAAGCGGGTTTTCCTGAACAGGCTAGGGAAGATGGTTTGGCCATGCGTGTTTGACAGCCACCAGGCCGGTTTAAAATTACTTTCGATAATCATAAAGGCTTAAACCTAAAAAATTCTGATTGATCCGTGCATCTTATCATTGCGAACGCAGCAAATACGCTAGCAGCGGTTTGCGAGGTTATACAATAATTGCGGATTTTTCTGGTATTTGTTGAATACGCCAGTTTTCGATTGCCCATTGCCAGAGCGTAGCAAGTTTTTCACTCGCGAGCTCCTGCGGAATGGCTTGCCCAAGAAACTGCAGTGCCTGTATAAGTTGAGCCGCAGGATTTTCCGGGCTTATGGTAGGGGCATGAGTTTGCTTGCTGTACTTGCTGCCATCTGGCCAGGCTGCAATTGGCAGGTGCAGATAATGCGGTGTCTGGTAGCCGAGTTGTTGCTGTAAATGAATTTGCCGTGCGGTGTTATCAAACAGGTCATGGCCACGCACAACGTCGGTAATGCCTTGTGCGGCATCATCCACGACCACCGCCAGTTGATAGGCGAATAAACCATCGGCGCGTTGTATAACAAAGTCACCAACCTGGGTGGCCAGGTTTTCCTGCACTGTTCCGGCAAGCCTGTCTTGATACTCAATCACCGTGTTTTCAACGCGTAGTCTGATTGTTTGTGGGGTATTATTTTTAGCGGCGCCCTTGCGGCAGGTGCCT
Source organism: uncultured Gammaproteobacteria bacterium (assembly GCA_964409635.1). GTDB lineage: Bacteria > Pseudomonadota > Gammaproteobacteria > DSM-19610 > DSM-19610 > CAYPEL01. The sequence continues at coordinate 6,994 of CAYPEL010000030.1, forward strand.
GGATATATACTTGTCTGTCCGGTTGCTTCGCGAATCTCGCGCCGCGAGCAGCTGCATGGATAGGTGTCGTTTAAATCAGTGAGCCTATTCAGTGCTTGCTGGTAGGCTTCCTGATTCTGGCTCTGATAGAGAACGCTTTCATCCCAGCATAATCCGTACAGTTCCAGTGTCCGCAATATATCATCGGCTGCGCCGGGAACCACCCGTGGTGGGTCGAGGTCTTCGATACGTACTAACCAGGTACCACCCACCGCGCGTGCATCCAGATAGCTTCCTACTGCGGCAATCAATGAACCGAAATGTAATGGGCCGGAAGGCGAAGGGGCAAAACGGCCACGGTAGGGGGATTTCATGTGCGGCTGTTCCGCACAAGGTTTGCTGTAGCCGGCCCGTATAGTTCAGCGGATGTCACAGAGCCCACTTGATCTTTGATCCCACAAAACATTTTCTTTAGTTGGAAATACAGCCTGTTAATCCGCACCTTCAGACAATGCCTTGAGCAACCAACTCTGCTGCGCACTAGCTGCAGCAACCGGTGAGAAATACGGGCTAGGTTCAAAAATAAATCAAACATACTTTAAGTATACAAAAAGCCGGCGCTAGGCCGGCTTTTTGTAGTTGGCTACTAATGACTATCAACTCATCTGCTTTTCACGGATTTCATCGAGTGTCTTGCAGTCAATACACTGAGTTGCAGTAGGCCTTGCCTCGAGGCGGCGGACACCAATTTCTACGCCACATGCTTCGCAATAACCATAATCATCGTTATCTAACATCATCAAGGATTCATCAATTTTCTTGGTGAGTTTGCGCTCGCGGTCGCGGGAGCGCAGTTCCATACTGAACTCGGATTCCTGGGTGGCGCGGTCGTTAGGGTCGGGGAAGTTCGCTGCTTCGTCCTGCATATGGTGCACAGTACGGTCTACTTCCTGCATCAGGTCACGTTTCCAGGCGAGCAGGATATTGCGGAAATGCTCGACTAGATCCGGGTTCATGTACTCTTCGCCCTTTTTCAGGGTATAAGGTTCAATACCTTGCACCGGCCCGGCAGTAGACAGGGCAGTTACTTTTGCCCGCGCTGATCGTTTTACTGTTTTCTTCTTGGTGGCCTTTTTCTTAGCCGGGGCTGATTTTACTACGGGCATTTTCTTGGTGACGGCTTTTTTTGGAGGAGCCTTTTTAGCGGCCGCTGTTTTCTTTACCGTAGTTTTCTTCGCCACCGCTTTTTTTGCGGGTGCTTTTTTCTTTGCCGCAGTGGATTTTTTCGCCACCGCGCGTTTCTTTGCCTTAGTTTTCGCAGCCTTTTTCTTGGTGGCCATGCAAACTCTCCAGTACAAAACGAGCCTAAACTCTTATTAATAAAACATACCAGACTGGCCAAAACAGGCAGCCTGTAATTGCCAAGGGCGGTAGTTTCCAGTTCAGACACCCATTCGTCAAGACTAATTGTGTCTTGGGGTTGAGACAGGCAGCGCAGCTGGGGTACGCTTTGCGCTTCTTTTGCAACGATTATTTGTATGGGTCAATTAACCACACTGCTTTTTGATGTCGACGGCACACTTGCCGAAACTGAGGAAATTCACCGCCAATCGTTCAATAAAGCCTTTAAACAGGCGGGTCTGGACTGGCAATGGAGCGCTGATTGCTACCGCGACCTGCTCGCTGTGACGGGCGGTAAAGAGCGTATTAACTACTATATAGGTAAATATGCTCCGGAATTTGAGAGTCCGGATAACCTCCCGGCCTGGATTGCTGATTTGCATGCCCGCAAGACTGAGCACTACACCCGTACAGTTGCTGAGGGAAAGATGCCGTTACGGCCGGGGGTCAGACGGCTGCTGGATGAAGCCAGGCGGACTGGGTTACGTTTGGGGATAGCCACCACCACAACCCCTGCAAATGTGGCTGTATTGCTGAAAAAGTCACTTTCTGAAGACTCCGAGAGCTGGTTCGAGGTGATTGCGGCTGGCGGTATGGTCGAACTCAAAAAGCCCGCTCCGGATATCTACCTCTTTGCGATGCAGCAAATGGGTGTCAGTCCGGATGAATGTCTGGCATTTGAAGATTCGGCAAATGGTTTGATCTCTGCACAGCAGGCTGGTCTGAAAACGCTGGTGACCGTCAGCCAGTACACGCAGGCGCATGATTTTTCCAACGCTGAACTCGTTGTTGATCACCTGGGCGAGCCAGATAACCCCTGTCAGGTCATACGGGGTTCCCTGAATGGCAGTTCCTATATCGATATTCCGTTGCTGCGATCTTTATGAGCAAACAGGCTGACTGATTTGGCAGGCTGCAAACAAGCAGGGCGGATGCAGTCGATTCAGCCTTTCCATGTCATGGCCTTGCTGGCGCGTGCGCGTGAACTTGAGGCACAGGGGCGTCATATTGTGCACATGGAGATCGGCGAACCGGATTTTGTGACAGCGGATCCGATTATCGACGCCGGTATTCGCGCCCTCCAGGCAGGTAAAACTCACTATACGGCCGCAACAGGCCTGCCTGACTTAAGGCAGGCGATTGCAGATTACTATGCCACGCGATTTAGAGTCAGCGTTGATCCGCGCAGGATTTTGATTACCCCAGGTGCGTCGGGGGCCTTACAACTGATCACAGCACTGCTGGTCGGCCCTGGTCAGCGCGTTTTAATGGCCGACCCGGGCTACCCCTGTAACCGGAATTTTATTTATCTCGTCGAAGGTGTGCCCGGCTTGGTGCCGGTTGGCCCGGATACGGATTATCAGTTAACGGCAAAATTGATCGAACAACACTGGCGGCCGGATACCTGTGCGGTCATGGTGGCATCACCGGCAAATCCTACCGGAACCTCGATTAACCCTGATGACCTGCAAAATCTGCAGGAGACAGTCAGGCGGCACGACGGCTATTTGATTGTCGATGAAATTTATCAGGGGCTGAGGTATGACGGCCAGAGTGATTTCACAGCGCTTGGATTTGCAGACGATGTATTCGTGATTAATAGTTTTTCAAAATATTTCGGTATGACCGGCTGGCGGCTCGGTTGGTTGGTTGCACCGGAAGATTGCATCGATGCACTGGATAAACTGGCACAGAACCTGTTCCTGGCAGCGCCTACGCTATCGCAGTATGCGGCGCTGGCGGCCTTTAGCCCTGCAACCCGCAAAATCCTTGATCAGCGGCGGGATGAGTACCAGGCGCGCCGCGATTATTTACTGCCTGGATTACAAGCCATAGGCTTTAATATCCGTAGCAAACCTTCGGGTGCTTTTTACATATACGCCGACTGCAGTCAGTTAACCGATAACAGTTATGAGTTCACTCAACATCTGCTGGAAGAAGCGGGCGTTGCCATAACACCAGGCCTGGATTTTGGTGGCTACCGCGCACAACAGCACGTGCGTTTTGCGTATACAACTTCAATAGATAATCTTAAAGAAGGTATAAAGCGACTCACTAAGTTTTGTGCCAAGCCCAAAATGTAGGCTGGGTGCAACCCACCATAGCTCGCAGGCTCCGTTAGGTTTCGTACATCATCCATCCTACAATTTATCTTTAACGCTTTACTATTCATCAGGCAATAGCTCATTCTCTTTCACCCACATCGCCGTTGCTCCGGCCACAGCTGCAGGCATAACCGCAAAATTAAGCACCGGTATTAGCGTAAACAACAATACCCCGCTACCAAAACCAAGCGCCAGCATACGCCGCCTGGCAAGGCGTTTTCTTTGCTCTTTAAAAAACAGTTGATGGTTGGCCATCGGGTAGTCGGCATATTGAATAGCCAACATCCAGACGCTGAACGCCCCCCATGCAAAGGGCGCGGCTATATTGATAACGGGGATAAGAAAGAGTATTCCTAACGGAACTGCACGTAGCAGAAAATATAACAGTTTACGCACTTCTGACCAGATAGCCGGCAGGATGTCACGTATTACTTGTTGCCAGCTACCTTTGATCGGCTTGCCGCGTAAATGGTTTTCCACGGCTTCAGCCAATAAACCATTAAAAGGCGCTGCAATCATATTGGCGACGATCGAAAAGCCGTAGAAAATAAATAGCAGGCTTAACGCGATAAACAGCGGCCAGATTAGATAACTCAACCAATCCAGCCAGCCAGGCAGTTTGCTCATGAAAAACATCGAGCTTGTCTTAATCCAGCTGAGGGCAAACCAGACCAGTGCTGCAAAAAGGGTGATATTGACAGTCAGTGGTATAGCAACAAAACGCCGCAGCCGGGGGTTTTTTATAAGTGAGAATCCGCTTAACACATAGCCGAAACCTTTGATGAAACTATTCATGTATTTAACCCGCGTGCCAGCAGCTCCGCGCCATACGCAGCCTGCTGATGATTTGCTGTGACAACCGGGATACCCAGCAAACGTTCACGGATAGCCGTCCATGCCGTGTTGCGTGCACCGCCACCAGTGCTGATCACTTTATCAGGGTAGGGTGCGCCTAGTTCCGCTAGCAAACGGTAACCGCGTTGTTCGATGCCGGCAATGCTTGCCAATAAAGCATGCAGAAATTCGGTATCTGACTTGGGCCGTGGCGTCAGTAACGGTTGCAGAGACGGGTCATTTACCGGGAAGCGTTCACCGGTTCCAGGCAGTGGTATATAAGCGTAAGCCGGACTAGTTTGCGGATCAATCTGGGTGCTGAGTGTGTTCAGTTCTGTGGCGTTAAAAAACTGTTTCAAGACTGCACCGCCACTGTTGGATGCGCCGCCTGTCAACCAGCGGTCGCCCAGCCGGTGACTGTAAATTCCGTATTCAGGTGCAAAGATTGGTTGCTCAGTGAGGACTTTTAATACCAGTGTTGATCCAAGTGATGACACTGCCGTGCCGGTTTGCTCTGCGCCAGTGGCAATAAAACCCGCCGTGCTGTCAGTGGTGCCGGCGACCATTCTGGTTTCGGTAGTAAAGCCCCAGCGTTTCTGGAGTTCGGGTAACAGGGTTTCTAATGCTGTGCCGGGCGGGAAAACTTTCGGCAAGCAGTTGGAAGGCAGGCTCAGTTGATCCAGCCATCCAGGCCAGATGCGTTGTTTGGCATCGTAGCCTAGCTTGAGGCAGTTGTTTTCATCGCTGCTATCAAAGTGCCCGGTTAATTTTCCGGTTAACCAGTCTGCCTGGTGTAGTGCGCGATATTCCCCCGAAGGGTACTGCTCCAGCAACCAGAGTAATTTGGCCAGGCTGCTGGATGCGCCGATAACCGGGCTGTCTGCAGGTGCGTGCTCCGCCAGCAGTGTGCTCTGTTTTACCGCCTGCGTGTCGTTGTACATCAATGCCGGGCCGGGTGTTTGTCCTTCTGCTGTGCACAGCAACAGCGTTGCAGAGGTGCCATCAATGGCAATGCGCTGTACCTCTTTACCGTTGATGTCAGTACAGAGTATGTCCAACGTATCCTGCAATGCCTGCCACCAGATCGAAGCATCCTGTACGATGGCTGAAGCGTTTTGCAGGGGAGCAGGGAGTGAGGTGCGGGCAGTGGCAAAGATTTCAGCCTGCGCATTGATAGCGCAGGCTCTACAAGCTGAAGTACCGATGTCGATGCCGATGAAAAGGGCCATTTTAGATTGATACTGAGGGTGCTTAAGGCAGTTCAATTTTTCCGGGCGGTTGCCAATCTGCCGCTTTGTGCTCAGCCACAACACAGGTATAAATTCCGCCCCGCACATTAAAATCTGCCGTCAAACGCATAAACCGGGGTTCACAAGCCTTCACCAACTCAGCGAGAATCTGATTGGTAACCGCCTCATGAAAAGCCCCCTCATCCCGAAAGGACCAGACATAAAGCTTCAGCGACTTAAGCTCTACACAAAGTTTGTCCGGCACATACTCAAGATTCAATGTCGCAAAATCCGGCTGCCCGGTTTTTGGGCACAGACAGGTAAACTCCGGCATCCGGATACGGATGGTGTAATCATTATCAGGCTGCGGGTTGTCAAAAGTTTCGAGTGATTTGCTGGCTTGAGGCGTCATGCGCGCACCATACCGGAAGGCTTCTATACCGTACAAGTATCCGGGTTACAAGTGGCTGGGAAAGAAAGATAGAAATTACTTTATGACTGGAGAATGTCGTCGAATCCCGACGGCTTTTAGTTTCGGTGATTAGTTCCGGTGGTTTTTTCATTTCCCTGAAATATTTTGTATTTCTTGCCGCCGTCAAGCTTGTTTCAAACACCCCCTTTCTGTATCTTGCGACAATGCGTTTGAGCAAGATCAAGCTGGCTGGCTTTAAGTCCTTCGTAGACCCTACAACCATCTATTTTCCGTCCGACCTCACCGGTGTCGTCGGGCCTAATGGCTGTGGCAAGTCTAACGTTATAGATGCGGTACGCTGGGTGATGGGGGAGACTTCGGCCAAGCACCTGCGTGGCGACTCCATGGCCGACGTTATTTTCAACGGTTCAAGTGCGCGCAAGCCAATTGCGCAGGCTTCCGTCGAACTGATGTTTGATAATGCGGATGGCGCCATCGGCGGACAGTATGCCGAATATAATGAAATTGCCTTACGCCGCCAGGTATCGCGTGACGGTACGTCCAACTATTATCTGAACAATACCAAGTGCCGGCGCCGCGATATCACGGACATCTTCCTGGGTACTGGACTGGGGCCACGCAGCTACGCGATCATCGAGCAGGGCATGATTTCACGTCTTATCGAGGCCAAACCCGCCGATCTGCGGGTTTTCCTCGAAGAGGCCGCCGGTATTTCGAAATACAAGGAACGCCGCCGCGAAACCGAAACCCGGATTCGTCATACAAATGAAAATCTATCTCGTTTGAATGACTTACGAGAAGAAATTGATAAACAACTTGAGAAGTTACAGCGCCAATCCAAAGCCGCCGAGCAGTTCAAGGAACTGCGCGAGCAGGAACGCCGCATCAAGGCCGAGCTGCTCACCTTGCGCTATCAAGCCTTGCATGCAGAAAGCGCGGGTTACCGGGACAAACTCAAGGAACAGGAAACCGCCCTGGAAGCGGTCATTGCCGCGTTACGCGCTATCGAAGCCGATCTGGAAAAAGGCCGCGCACAGCATATCGAAGTATCCGACAAGTTTAACGTAGTACAGGGCCGGTATTACGAACTGGGTGCTGAAGTGGCACGCGTTGAACAGGCTATTCAGCACGGTAAGGAAACCCGCCAGAATCAGCAAGATGAACTCGAACAAGCCGAACAGGCCAGAAATGAAGTGCAGGCGCATATCAAAGTCGATGGCGAGCGCTTGGAGCAATTGGCGCAAGACCTGTCTGGCAACGAACCGGCGCTGGAAGCGGCTAACACGTTATCCGCAGAATCGCAGCAGCATCGCGAGCAAGCCGAAACCGCCATGAATGAATGGCAGGCCGCCTGGGATGCCTTCAATCAGCGTAGTAATGAAACCTCGCAAACGGCGCAGGTCGAGCGTACCCGCATCGACCACATCGAAAAGCAGCTGGTGCAATTGCAGCAACGGCTGGAAAAAACGGCGCAGGAACAACAGCAGAACGACGCCGGTAAACTGGAAGACGAAATCCAGACGCTGCAAAAAACTGCTGAAGAGCGTCAGCAAAAGTCGCAGACCCTGCAGCAGGAGCTGGATCAATTACGCCAGCGCATCGATACCCTGCGTGAGCAAACCCGAAGTCAGCAGCGCGAGCTGCACGAAGCGCAAAGCCTGCAACAGGACATGCGTGGCCGGTTGTCTTCATTGCAAGCACTGCAACAAGCCGCCCTGGGAGAACAGGATGGCCAAGTTGCCGACTGGCTCTCCCAACAGGGTTTGACGGACGCACCCCGCTTGGCCAAGCAACTGGATGTCGATTCGGGCTGGGAGCGGGCTGTTGAAACCGTGCTGGGTTTAAATCTCGAAGCCATCTGCCTGGACGGTATCGATGACATGGCCAGTGCTGTCGCTGAATTGGAGCAGGGTTCGTTGACCCTGTTTGATAGCAGCGTAAAAAGCCAACCAGGCGCCGCCAATAAAGCCACGCCCTTAGCCAGTAAAGTGCGCGCAGATTTTCCCATCGACAGTCTCTTCGCAGGCGTCTACATCGCCGGTTCGCTAAATGATGCCATGCGGCTGCGCGCCGACTTGGCCGCACACGAATCCGTGGTGACAGCAGAGGGTGTTTGGATCGGTAGTAACTGGCTACGCGTCACCCGCAGTCAGGATGAGAAATCCGGTGTCCTGCAGCGTGAAAAACAACTCGCCGGACTGGACACCCAGCTTACCGCCAGTATTGCTGCCGTTGCCTCGCTGGAAGGAAATTCTGAAAACGCGCGTACCGAATTGCAACAGGCCGAAGCCCGGCGTGAAGAACTGCAGGTCGAAGCCAACCTGGCACATCGCCAGTACAGTGATGCCAAAGCACAACTGGAAGCCCGCTCTAACCGGCTGGAGCAAGTCCATTCGCGCACCTCAATCTTGCAACAGGATGCGCAAGATATCCAAAATCAGCAACAGGAGCTCAAGCAAACACTGGACAGCACCAACAAAGTATTGCACGAGTCGCTGGCGTCCCTGGAAACACTGGGCAATGACCGGGAAATGCTCACCGGACAGCGTGACCAATTGCGTGAGTCATTGAACAAATCCCGTCATCAGGCCCAACTGGATCGCGACAAAGCCCACGAGCTTGCGCTGAAAAATCGTTCTTACATTACCGAACAAGAAACCACGAGCCAGAACCTGGAACGCATGCGAAGCCAGCAAACGCACCTCGACCAGCGCCGTAATACATTGCAGCAATCGCTGGCCGATAGTGAAGCGCCGCTTGAAAAGCTGGCAACGGAGCTCGCCGAACAACTGGAAAAACGCCACCAGGTCGAAGCAGAACTAGCTGAAGAACGCCGCAAGGTGGAAGCGATCGAACACCACTTGCGCGAGCAGGAACAGGCCCGGCATAAGCAAGAAGACCAGACCCAACAGCTGCGTGAAACGCTCAACCAGGGGCAATTGCACTGGCAGGAAATCAAGGTACGGGCGGAGACCCTGCTGGAGCAGGTCGCTGAAAGCGGTTTTGAACTGGCCGCGCTTGCTGAACAACTGGGTGAAGAGGCCACTGCAGACGCCTGGGCGGAAGAAGCCGAGCGGCTGGAAAAACGTATCCAGCGCTTAGGGCCGATCAACCTGGCGGCGATAGAAGAATTTGAGTCGGAAAGTGAGCGTAAGGTATACCTTGATGCGCAATACGCTGACGTGACCTCGGCGCTGGAAACACTTGCAAACGCCATCCGAAAAATTGACCACGAGACCCGGACACGTTTCAAAGAAACCTACGACAAGGTTAATGATGGCCTGCAGGAAATGTTTCCGCGCCTGTTTGGTGGTGGCCAGGCCTATATGGAACTGACTGGCGATGACTTGCTCGATACCGGTGTTACCGTCATGGCAAGGCCACCGGGTAAACGCAACAGCACCATCCACTTGCTTTCGGGGGGCGAAAAAGCGCTGACCGCCGTCGCCCTGGTGTTCGCTATTTTCGAACTCAATCCGGCGCCTTTCTGTATGCTCGATGAGGTTGATGCGCCACTCGATGATGCTAACGTCGGCCGTTTCTGTGAGATGGTTCGGGAGATGTCTGAACGCGTACAGTTTATCTTCATCACCCATAACAAGATCACCATGGATCTTGCCAATCAACTGTGCGGCGTGACGATGCACGAGGCGGGTGTGTCGCGGCTGGTTTCCGTGGATATCGACGAAGCGGTACAACTGGCTGCAGTGTAAATACTTATGGATACGCTACGCTGGATTTTGTTGCTCATCGGTCTCGGCGTCATCTTTGCGGTGTACGCCGTTACCCAGTATCAAATTAAACGCAGGCAAAAAGCCGGCGAACCTGTCCGCCCCGTAAAAAATAGCGCTAAAGCCACCGCTGCTGTTTCCGGCGAGGATAGGGCGGTGGACGCAGAACTGGCGCGTATGCAAAACCTGATCCGGGAAGAGAAGGCAGACCATCTGGCGGCACAAAAAACCAAGGTAAAACAAACTGCAGCAAAGCAAGATTCCGAGCAACTCATCGTTTTGTCAGTGATGGCGACTGCAGGCGAGCCTTTCAAAGGCCCGGCGCTGATCAAGGCCTTTGACAATACCGCTTTGCAACACAGTGACGTGAAAATCTATCAGCGTTTGAATGAAAAGGCTGAACCTGTGTACGGCATCGCCAGTGCTGTTAAACCCGGTATCTTTGACCTGAATAATATTGAACAATTCACTACGCCGGGCCTGAGCCTGTTTTTACAGCTGCCGGGGCCGGTCGATGGCGTCACTGCCTTTGACGACATGTTAACCACCGCAGAACGGCTGGCTGTTGAACTCGGTGGTGAAATACAGGATCAGAATCACAGCATGCTCAGCCGGCAAATGGCCGCGCACCTGCGTGATGGCATCATCAACGCCAGTCTGCAAACATCCCGCCCGGCGCCATGACCCCGGCCCCGCGTGCCGGTCAGCGCATTGATGCTCTCCGCGACCGGATTCGACAGCATAATCACGCCTATTATGTGCTCGATGATCCACAAATCCCCGATGCGGAATACGACCGCCTGCTGCGTGAACTGCAAACCCTCGAAGCCGAACACCCCGAACTGATTACCGCAGATTCACCCACCCAGCGGGTCGGTGCTGAACCCCTCAAAGCCTTTGGCGAAGTCAAACACGAAGTGGCCATGCTGTCGCTGGACAACGCCTTTGACGATGACGAACTGGCTGATTTCGACCGGCGGATGCACGACCGACTGAAAAAAAATAAACTATTCGAATCGCTGGCGGAAGAGGGTATAGAGTACACCGCCGAACCTAAACTCGATGGTTTAGCCGTCAGCTTGCTCTATGAAGATGGCATCCTGGTACGCGGCGCGACCCGCGGTGACGGCACAACTGGAGAAGACATCACCCAGAACGTGCGCACCATCGAATCCGTACCACTAAAACTGCTTGGCAAAGGCTACCCGAAACGCCTGGAAGTGCGCGGTGAAGTGATCCTGTCTCACGCGGGTTTTAAAAAACTCAACCAACAGGCTGAAAAAGCCGGACAGAAGCTGTTCGCCAATCCACGCAATGCAGCCGCCGGTTCACTGCGGCAACTTGACCCCAAAATTACCGCACAACGGCCACTGGAAATTTACTGCTATGGCGTTGGCCTGGTGGAAGGCGGCGAATTACCCGATACACACAATGACCGCTTGAAAAAAATGGGCAGCTGGGGACTGCGCGTGTTCAATGGCATCAAACGCGTGCGCGGATTACGCGCATGCATTAACTATTACCAGGCCATGGAAAAGCAACGCAGCAAATTGCCGTTCGAAATCGACGGCGTCGTGTTCAAGGTCGATCGCCTCGATTTGCAGGCAGCACTGGGTTTTGTATCGCGCGCTCCGCGCTGGGCAATCGCCCGTAAATTTCCTGCCCAGGAAGAAATCACGCTAGTGGAAAACATCGAAGTTCAAGTCGGCCGCACCGGCGCCATCACACCCGTGGCGCGTTTGAAACCGGTATTTGTCGGTGGCGTCACCGTCACCAACGCCACACTGCACAACATTGATGAAGTCCACCGCAAGGACGTGCGCAAGGGTGACACAGTCATTGTCCGCCGCGCCGGTGACGTCATTCCGGAAGTCGTCTCCGTCATCAAGGAAAAACGCCAAAAGGGTGCGCGCCTATTCAAAATGCCTGGCCAATGCCCGGTCTGCGGTTCGGATGCCGAACGGATAGAAGGTGAAGCTGTGGTGCGTTGCACCGGCGGATTATATTGTGAAGCCCAACGTAAAGAAGCCATCAAACATTTTGCCTCACGCAAAGCGTTGGATATCGAAGGCCTCGGCGACAAACTGGTCGAACAGCTGGTCGATGAGAAATTGATTGAAGATATTGCTGACCTGTTTAGCCTGGAAACAGATACATTGGCTGGATTGGAACGCATGGGTGAAAAGTCTGCCAGCAATCTCATTGCAGCGCTGGAAAAAAGTAAAGACACGGCACTGGATAAGTTTCTGTACGCCCTGGGTATCCGTGAAGTCGGCGAAGCGACAGCCCGTTCACTGGCGCAAGCCTTTGGTGACCTGGACAGCATCATGCCTGCAAACAACGAAGCGTTGGAGAACGTGCCGGACATCGGCCCAGTGGTCGCGCAGCATATTGTTCACTTTTTCGAACAATCGCATAACCGTGATGTTATTAAAAAACTCATCAAGGCCGGTATTAACTGGCCACCGATAGCAGTTACTACGGTGCAACCGCTCAGCGGCAACACCTACGTTATCACCGGCACCCTAACCAGCATGACCCGTGATGAAGCCAAAGCGAAACTTATCGCGCTAGGTGCAAAAGTCGTCGGCAGTGTTTCTAAAAATACCACGGCTGTATTTGCTGGAGAGAAAGCGGGTTCAAAACTCACCAAAGCGGAAAGCCTGGGTGTGCCAATTAAAACCGAGAACGAATTAATTCAGCTAGTACAGTAAATAAACAACCATCCTCTTTCCCTCAGCAAAGTTGCAGGGTGGATGTGAAACCCGCCATTAGCAAAACAATCAGTCCAACACACCATCGGCATCTCCGTCGCGGAATACCACACCATTAATGACCAACCCCGGTAACTGGCTGTTGTTACCAAAATCCCATTCACTGCCCCAGTTACTAAATAATGCCGTGCTGTTGACGATCTGCCCAGCGCTGGTGACTGATTGTAAATCGGCAAATGGCGCGCCGTTGGTGCCGGGTGGGTTAGTAACACCCATATTGCTGTTGTTCGTGCCCAGCGCGTCAGTCAGACCAAAGTCATTGATAAAATAATTATCCGTGTAATTCGCGTTATCGTTGACACCTACCAACGCACCATCGTCGCTGATACCTAATACCAGATTTGACATAAAACTACTAGTGAGAGCCGTACCCAAGTTTGTACCACCTATCAACCCGCCAATGAATTGATCGTCGGCTATCAGCTCACCAGCGGCAAAGGTAGATGTAAGGTCAAGATGATAGCTAATGCCAACCAAACCACCGGTGTAAATGCCACTGGTAATGACAGTGCTCGTTGAAAAGCTGGTTTGGATGGCACTGGTGCCAGTATCAATTGTGGGGTCATCGAAATTAACACTGCCCACAAGCCCGCCAGTGTAATCCGTTCCGACGACCGCACCGGTGGCGTAGCTGCCTGTAATGTTTGAACTGTTTCGGGTCAGCCCGACCAGTCCACCGGTGAAAAAATCTCCGACAACATCGCCGCTAGCGTTGCTGTTACTGATTGAAACAGTATTCTCGCTATGCCCTACCAGACCGCCGGCGTATAAAGTACTCGTCACAACACCGCTGGCGTTGCTGTTGCTGATGCTGACATTGTCCTCGGCAGCCCCGACTAAACCGCCGGTGAAAAGATCGCCCGTCACATCACTACTGCTGCTGCTATTGCTAAGAGTAACTGCGTTCTTGGCAGACCCCACTAATCCACCAGTACTGTCGTTACCCAGTACAATGCCACTGACGCTGCTGCCGCTAATGGTGACAGAAGATTCGGCAATGCCCACTAGCCCGCCGGTGATCGTGTCGCCGGTGATTTGCGTCAGCGCGCCATCGAGCACCAGGTTACTTATCTCAATACCAGAAGGCGTACCACTGCCGTCCACATAGCCAAATAAGCCAATAAAGCCTCCACTCGTCTCCGTGTCGCTGGATGTGCGGTCGATAAACAGATTACTGATACGGTTGCCGTTGCCTTCAAAGTTGGCTGTAAAACGTGAACTATCATCACCTACCGGTAACCAACCGTTATTGCTGCCGTCACCATCGTAGTCGAAGAAGGTATCACTGGCGTCCATCACTCCATCGCCATTGGTGTCGAAATCAAGATCTGCGACTAGTTCGTAGCCATTACACCCATTGCTGGGACAACCGCTATCTTGAACATTTCCGTTATTCTCAATCCGGGTTGTACCAGCTAGATCGTTGTGCATCCAGTCTAGTTGTTCGAGCGTAGAGATTTCGATAAGGCCGTTGTTATCAACATCAATATCATTGATATCACTGACGCCATCGCCGTCGGCGTCGCTACCACTACTACCACCACCACTACCACTGTTATCATTACCATTACCATCACTGTTATCACTACACGCACTTAACAGGCAAATCATCAGAACAGGAATAAATTGGGCAAGCTTGATCACTAACATGGGGAATCCTCGATTTCGGTAGTTATTCTTTTAATGCCGATAGTTATTATTGTTTATAGTTTTATGTTGAGTAAGACTGCCTATGCAGGGTAAAAGTCTTTCTCAGAAAAGTCCACAGGAGAATAATTGGGCATACAGGGGGTACGGACTGCCTGAACAACCGTAACTGTTTGATAAAATAACTATAATCACGACGCCAGCAAAAAAACGCGTCTAAACGAACAGTTCAGCGTGAGTAATGCGGCTGGATTGTGATAGATAAGGAACAGCCAATTTTGCTTGAAAACATAAATGCCAACACAGTCATTGTCCTGGATTTCGAAACCACCGGTATGTCTCCCGATCAAGGCGATCGCGCCATTGAAGTAGGAGCGGTGAAGTTGGAGAACGGTGGTATCGTGGATAGATTCCAGTGTCTAATGAATCCTGGAATACGGGTTAATGGCTTTATAGAAGACTTTACCGGTATCACCAATGCTATGTTGAAAAAGGCGCCTGCCTGTGAAGAAGTGATGGAAGCGTTCGCAGACTTTATAGGTGATAGTAATTTAGTGGCTCACAATGCTTCGTTCGACCGGCGTTTCCTCGATTCTGAGTGCTGCCGTATCAGCAGGGAATATGGCGGAAAATTTGCCTGCTCCATGCTAGCCGCACGGCGCGTGTATCCTGAAGCGCCTAACCATAAGCTGGGTACGCTTGTAGAGTTCAATCACATCCCAAACGACGGCCATTCCATCGTGCACTTGCGGATGCAGAAATGACAGCACAGCTCTGGCTGGGTATGCTTAATGATATTAGAGGCCTATACAGCATTGAGGCTATCCCTTTCTCTCTCATGCAGAAGTACTCGCGGGTGTCTAAGGTGTTGGCTCCTGGTTTCCTGAAACAATGGGCGAAAATGAATGACTGTTAAGAGACTGCTATTTCCATCAATATTTCTGCAGCGCTTCATGAGATGGAAAAGATGACAGAAACACAAGCTATTCAGGAACGGCCTCAGTCCATTGGTGAGGAGATTGCAAATAGCGCTAGCCATGCTATTGGTCTGCTGGCTGCTGTGGCAGGGGCCCCAATTCTAATCGTTGCTGCAGTTCAGCGTGGTGGAACTGCGGACATTGTGGGTGCGAGTATTTTCGCAACGACGATGGTACTGCTGTACCTTACTTCAACGCTGTATCACGCGCTGCCTAAAAGCAAGGCCAAGCAGGTTTTTCAAATTCTCGATCATGGGG